>CAZVGP010000006.1:5697-20486 GCA_964626715.1 uncultured Candidatus Saccharibacteria bacterium | reverse complement strand
CGGGGTTGACAATCCCTTCTCTAGAGAGTTATACTGTCTCAAGTTGAATAAAGGCGTTTGAGTGTGGTATCCCGCCACACAAGCTCTCTGCGATGAGCAGAGCGGAGTAGGAACCGTAAAAAAACCTAGAAGGTTTTTTTGCTCTCAGCACTCGCTCGGAAAAGAAAAATGTTTTTCTTTTCCCTCGCTTCGTTCGAGAGTAAAAATTTCCCAGAGAGAACAAAGCAGGGTGGTACCGCGGTTTCCAGTCGCCCCTCTTCCCGAAAGGGAGCGGGGTATTTTGTTATCATAGATCGTGCGATGAAAAACATTAACCTGAAAAAAATACGTGAAGCATCGCTCGCGCTTTCGCGAAGCACGGAACGGGAGAGGAATCTCTTTCTGAAGCATCTTTCCGAAGCGCTGATTCGAGGCAAGAAGAAAGTACTTGCAGCAAATGCAAGAGACGTACAGCATGCAACGGCGAATAAGCTCGGCGCGGCATTTATCGATCGGCTGCTCCTCGACGAGAAGGCCTTTCGAGAACTCGTGCGCAAGGTCAGAAGCGTTCAAAAACTCACAAGCGGTCTTGGAGAAATCGTTGAAAAGAAAAAGCCGGTGCGCGGACTCATGCTCACGAAGGTGCGGGTGCCGCTCGGTGTGCTTGCGGTCATCTATGAAGCGCGACCGGAAGTGACCACTGACGTCGCGGCTCTGTGCATCAAATCGGCGAATGCGGCAATCTTAAAAGGCGGATCGGAAGCGCTCGCTACCAACAGTGCTCTCTACTCGTGCATCCGTTTAGCGTTGCACAAATCTGGCCTGCCCAAGGACGCGATAACCTTTGTCGCGACGGGGGATAGGAGGGTGACAGACGCGCTTCTCAAGCGCCACGACGCTATCGATCTGGTCATCGCCCGCGGCAGCTACAGCATGGTGAAAGCGGTGCTTGAAAAAACCCGCATTCCGGTCTTGGCGCACGCGGCAGGCGGCGCCAGAATCTATGTGGACAGGAGTGCTGACCTCACGATGGCCGAGAAGATTCTTGTAAACGCGAAACTATCGAAACCTGCGGCATGCAATGCCCTCGATACGATTCTTGTGGATCATGCTATCGCACGAACGTTCGTGCCGCGAATCACGAAGGTCATGCACGCGCACCGTGTTTCCGTAAAGAAAAACATGAATTGGGATACTGAAACCCTCGGACCGACCGTCGGGATACGAGTCGTTAAGGATGCACACGCGGCGGCGCAGTTTGTGAACGCGCACGGCAAACGGCATTCTGAAGGCATCGTGGCAAACAATAAGCAAGCCATACGATCTTTCACGGACGAGATCGATGCCGCGGCAATTTTCGTCAATTCCTCGACGCGACTTCACGATGGGTACGTGTTCGGGCTCGGGTCGGAAATGGGTATTTCCACATCGAAATTGCACGCGCGCGGGCCGGTCGGGCTCAAGGAATTAACAACCTATAAATGGGTAGCCTATGGCCATGGAAACATCCGCTAAGGGAACCATAGCTATCATCGGTGCAGGGCATATCGGCTTCGCGCTTGCGGAGGGGCTTGTGCGAAGCGGTATCCGGCCGTCGCAGATCATCGTTTCAGTGCGCTCTTCGTCGAAGGCGAATCGCTTGAAAAAGAAAGGCATACACACCGTATCAGACAACGCGACGGCGGCGAAAAAAGCAGAATGGGTATTTCTTGCCGTAAAGCCGGCATCCATTCCAGAAGCGCTTGCAGACATCGCGCGTGTCGTCAGAGGCAAGGTTGTCATTTCACTTGCAGCTATCGTTACCCACGCAAGCCTACGAAAGATGCTGCAGGATTCAGGTGCGACGATAGTGCGCGTCATGCCGAACATCGCGATAGCGTTTGGTGAGGGCGTGTTGGGTTTTTATGCTCCGCGCATGACCGCAAGCAAAAAAACGGCGCTTAAAAAAATCCTCTCCCGCATAGGTTTGGTGATAGAAGTCGCACGAGAACATGAGCTTAATATCCTCTCGCTCGTGTCCGCGTGCGGTCCCGGCATCGTCGCGTTTCTCATCGAGATGTTCGACACATACGCTTCAAAGTCAGGGCTATCGGAACGCACGACTCGCAGCGCTGTGCTCCAGATGTTCAAGGGAACACTTGCGTATATGGAGCAATCGGGCGCAGCATCGTCGGCGCTCATGGCCTCTGTTGCTACCAAAGGCGGAGTGACGGAGGCGATACTCGCGGGACTCACGAAAGAGAAGTTTCGCGAGCGTTTCGTGCGAGCGATGGCATATGGCGCCGCGAAGCTCAAGAAGCGCAGACGTCGTTGACCGTATGTATAAAAGGATCGTCATCAAAATCGGAAGCAAGGTTATCTCGGAGGAAGGGCGCCTCGATGAAAACATCCTGCGTTCGATCGTAGGGCAGATTGTGAAACTGAGATCGCGCGGGATTGAGGTCGTTCTCGTGACGAGCGGCGCGACGGCGACCGGAAAAGGCCTTATGTCCGCGAACGCCACGTCTCACACGATGGAGGAGCGGCAGGTGTACGCCTCGGTCGGCCAGATCCGCCTGATGTACCTGTATGCGAAGTTTTTCAGCGAATTGGGCCATCTGTGCGGACAGATACTCGTGACGAAAGGGGATTTCCGAGACCGCGGCCACTACGCCAATATCAAGAACTGCTTCCAGAACCTTCTCAAAAAAGGGATCGTTCCCGTGGTCAACGAGAATGACGCTATCGCCATTTCCGAGCTCATCTTCAGCGATAACGACGAACTTGCCGGCCTCATCGCATCGCAACTCAATGCCGAAGCCGTCATCGTGCTCACGTCGGTCGAAGGCGTTCTGATTTCGGAAAATGGTGCCACGACGACTATTCCGGAAGTGTATGCGAATACCGCAGCCGATGTGGAAAAACACATCGACGCATCGACTTCCGCCTCAGGCCGCGGCGGGATGAAGACGAAATTCTTCATCGCGAAGAAACTCATGAAGCAGGGTATCGTGACGCACATCATTAACGGGCGTACAGAGAACTGCATTCTTGATGTGATAGCGGGAGTCCCCTCGGGGACGAAGTTTATTCCCGGAGAGAAGCTTTCTGCCGTGAAGCGGAGACTCGCACACGCCGAAGGATTCTCGGTCGGGATCGCGTACGTGAACCTCGGGGCTGAGGAGATCTTGCTTTCAAAGAAAAAATCTATAAGCTTGCTCCCGGTCGGCGTAACGCACGTTGAGGGAACATTCAAAAAAGGAGATATTATCGAGATCCGTGGTGAGAACGGCAAGAAACTCGGCTTTGGCATTGCACAGTACGGTGCCGATGAAGCGATACAGCTCGTGGGGAAAAAGGGAGCGAGAGCGCTCGTTCATTATGACTACATGTTTATCGGGTAGCGATTTTGTGCACCGCGTATAGCAGCAAGCGTTTCGACAATGCCGTGATTTGCGGAAGACGGTATTAGCTCTACCCCGTGAGATGACGATTTCGTCTATCTCACGGGGCGAGCTTGTGAGCTCTATCTCATGGGGTATAGAATGGAAGCCACATGCGTCCCGTTAGAAATCACGAACACGGCAGTGCCGCTAGGACAGTAAGGGTCGAATTTACCAGAACGAGCCGAATAGGCACGGGCGAACATTCCGCGTTCGTGTCCTATTTCTAACGGGATGCGCCAATCGAAGCTCTTCACGAAGACCCGCCGCGAGGCCCCAAAAGACGAAACATCCAAAAACGCGGATTTGCTTACCCGGGGCGGCTATGTATATAAGGAGATGGCAGGTGTCTATAGCCTTCTGCCCCTCGGACTTCGTGTCATCGAAAAGATTTCGAATATCGTCCGAGAGGAGATGAATGCGCTCGGCGCGCAGGAAGGCTTGCTTTCTATCCTTCAGGATCCTGATATCTGGAAAAAAACACATCGCTGGGATGAGCAGGAAGTGAATGTGTGGCTCAAGACGAAGCTCGGCAACGGCTCCGAGCTGGGGCTTGCATTCAGCCACGAGGAGCCGTGGACGAGGATCATGACGAATCATCTCATGAGCTATCGCGATTTGCCGCTCCACACGTACCAGATCCAGTGGAAGTTCAGGAATGAACTTCGGGCGAAAGGGGGCATTCTCCGCTGTAGGGAGTTTCTCATGAAAGATCTTTATTCGTTCTCGAGAAATCAGGACGAGCTTGACCAGTTCTACACCGACATCGGTGTTGCGTATGAGAACGTCTATCGCCGCGCGGGTGTGGGTGGCTATACCTACCTTACGTTCTCAACCGGTGGGGTTTTCAGCAAGTGGAGTCATGAGTTCCAGACCGTGTGCGATACCGGCGAAGATACCATTTATATAGACGAGGAGAAGAGAATCGCCGTCAATAAAGAGGTATTTACTGATGAAGTTCTGGCGGACCTCGGGCTCGTTAAAGAGAAGCTTGTCGAAAAGAAAGCGATAGAAGTCGGCAATATCTTCAAGCTCGGGACGCGCTATTCAGAACCTCTGGGTCTCACATTCAAAGACGAAGATGGAACCGAAAAGCCTGTCGTCATGGGTTCGTACGGCTTAGGCATCACGCGCCTTCTGGGCGCCGTGGTTGAAGTGCTCTCCGATGACAAAGGCATTGTGTGGCCGGAATCAATCGCGCCGTATGCGGTGCACCTTGTCGAGCTCTCGCAGGAGGACTCGACGCTCAAGGGATTCGCGGACGAACTCTATCGCGATCTGGTAAAGGCGGGCATCGAAGTCCTCTATGACGATCGCGAAGTACACGCCGGGGAAAAATTCACCGACTCGGACCTTCTCGGCATCCCGTACCGCATTGTTGTCGGAAAGAGCACGAAGCCCGATTCGATAGAGGTTGTTCGGCGCACAGATGGTCAGAAGAAACTCCTTTCTATGCCCGCGCTCATCAAGGGCGAGTTTCGTTCAGTATGAGATTTTCGCTTCCGAAGAATATCCGCGAGCGGTTTTCCCGCGAGATTGGCATCGACCTCGGCACCGCGAACACCCTCGTGTACTTGAAGGGGAAGGGTATCGTCGTCTCCGAGCCGTCGGTCGTCGCGGTCAATCAGAAAACCGGGCAGGTGGTCGCCGTCGGCGCGCAGGCGAGGGACATGCTGGGCCGGACTCCCACGCACATCATCGCCGTGAGGCCCTTGGTCGAGGGAGTGGTTTCTGATTTCGAAGTGACAGAAGAGATGCTCTCGTATCTCATCGACAAAGCACAGGATCAAAAGATGACGTTCGGCCCGCGCGTCGTCATCGGCGTTCCCTCGGGCGTCACGAACGTCGAGATCAGAGCCGTCCGGGACGCGGCGACGAACGCCGGCGCGCGGGAAGTCTTCATCATCGAGGAGCCGATGGCAGCCGCCTTGGGAGCGCGGCTGCCCGTCCACGAACCCATCGGCACGATGCTCGTCGATATCGGCGGCGGCACGACCGACATCGCGCTCATGTCTCTCGG
This sequence comes from uncultured Candidatus Saccharibacteria bacterium, assembly GCA_964626715.1. Lineage (GTDB taxonomy): Bacteria > Patescibacteriota > Minisyncoccia > Phycocordibacterales > Phycocordibacteraceae > Phycocordibacter. The sequence goes on along the minus strand of CAZVGP010000006.1, from coordinate 15,065 downwards.
GGGCATCGTCCGGTCGAAAAATATCCGCATCGCGGGCGATGTTTTGAATCAGGACATCGCGGCGTACATCCGGAGCGAATTCAAGATATTGATCGGCGATCGGACCGCGGAAGATGTAAAGATAGCGGTGGGCGCCGTCATGAAGCCCCCGGCGCCCTTGCAGACGACGATCCGCGGCCGCGACCTCGTGACGGGATTGCCCAGAGAAATCGTGGTCACGGACGCGGACGTGCGTGAAGCGATCAGCGGATCCGTCGCTTCCATCGTGGAGGCCATCAAGGAAGTTATCGAATCGGCTCCGCCCGAAATCGTCGCTGACGTCATGCGGCAGGGAGTTTACCTGACCGGTGGCGGAGCACTCTTGCGCGGCCTTCCGGAATTATTGGCATCCGAGCTCAAGGTGCCCATCCAGGTGGTTGATGATCCCTTGACCACCGTCGTCCGCGGGACCGGCATGGTGCTTGAAGATTTGGAGAAATACCGCTCGGTCTTAGTTGACGACGATGATGGAGCCCTCGCGGGATTCTAGGAAACGTTTCCGCGATACCGGCATCGCGGCTTTCGTCCTGCTTGCTGTTATCTTTTTGGGATCGCCCGTGGCTCCGTACGTGCGCAACCTGTTCGTCTATCTTTCCGTTCCACGTCCGACGACGTCAGCATATGCGCTCCTTTCACGCGATGCATTGATTTCTCGTCTCACGGACGCCGAGAAAAAGCTTTCGCTCATACGATACCAATCGGTTCTCTATGGGCTCCTCTCCGATGAGAATACGAAGCTTCGGCAGACGTTCAATGCCGCACCGCCGCCCAAAAGCATCCTCGCGCGGGTTATCGCGCGCCCGCCGAAAACCGTCTATGACACGCTTCTCATCGATCAAGGCGCTGCTGCAGGAATTTCTGGAAATGATTTCGCGATCTACGACGGCATAGCGCTCGGGAAGGTAGTTTCAGAAGGGCAGTCGAGCGCGACCGTGCAGCTTTTTTCAAGTCCCGGCAGCGATGAAGATGTGCTTTTAGGAAAACCCCAATCGATCGCGGTTGCGCACGGAGTCGGCGGAGGCGCGTTCGAACTCTCGGTTCCGCAGGGTGTTGCCGTGTCTGTCGGCGATCCTGTCCGGATCGAAGCGACACAATCGCTCCTCATGGGTGTTGTCGCTGGCGTTTCTTCGAAGCCGACCGACTCGCTGCAGGCGGTCATTGTCCGCTCGCCCGTTTCATTCGCCGATCTCGATTTTATCGAGATTATTCCCAACCAACGCCCATGACGAGAATCTTCCTTGCCGCGGCGTTCCTCATAAGCCTTCTCACGCTTCCCTCGTGGACCGCGCTCCTCGTCGCGGTTTTGTATCTTGCTCATGACGGCGATCCGCTCCTGGTCCTTCTCGGAGGATTTTTCCTCGACGAAGTGTTTGGGGCGCCGATTGCCGTCATGCACGGTTTCGCCTACTTCTACACGCTTTGTACTCTCATCCTGTCGTTCTTCGCATGGTATCTTCGGGGGGCGTTGTTTGAATGATATGCCCGGTGCTACAACAGCGACGTATGGCTTCTGCGCCTTTTCAAAGCTTCGTGAGCTGGTTCAGTGTAGAATTCAGATACACAATCGGGACGCAGTTATACAAGCCATGCATGAGAACGCACGCCCCGTCGCTACACTGTGCCGTTACTGCTTGTGTGGTTTTTAGACATTATTCGCGCAAAACGCGTATTGTTATACTAGACACGGCGCTTCACTGTATGAACCCAATGAGCAATAAAAAACCAACGGCACAGTGTAGCACGGGGCACGTCGCGTTGTAGCACCGGGTATGCCGCGCTTCTTGGGAAAAAACAGCCGCGACTATCACGCGATCGAGCCGGACGAGATACTCATCGATGCGGCGAACCTTCCCGCGTTTGATACCGCGCGTCTTGAAGGGAAGATAGAGCGCCCCATAAGCGGTCAGGCGTTCCGCGCATTTTTGACGATCGCGCTGATTCTTTCGGTAGTTCTCGTCGGGCAGCTGGTGAATCTGCAGATCTTCCGCTATCCCGCCCTTGCAGCGCGGGCTGAAGCCAACAGCCTTGCTGAAACGACGATCAGTGCCGACCGCGGGCTCGTCACTGACAGAAACGGCGCCCTTCTTGCCGGCAACTCTGCCGCGAAAGAACCGGGCCTTTCGACGCGCGTGTATCCCTTGGGCGCTGCCGCTTCCAATCTCATCGGCTATGTTTCATATCCGAAGCGCGATCAGAACGGGCAGTGGTATCAGTATTCGACAGAAGGAGTCGTCGGTATCGAAGCGGCCGACAACGACCGGCTCGCGGGCCAAAACGGCATGCGCATCGCCGAAACCAACGCGTCGGGGCAGGCGGTTTCCGGCTCGATCGTGCGCCAGCCGCACGCCGGATCCGACATCCGTCTCTCTATTGACGCCAACTTGCAGAAAGAACTCTATGCCGAGATTCAGGATCGCTCCGAAGCTTCAGGATGGCGCGGCGGCAGCGGAGTCGTGATGGACGTCGAAACCGGCGAGGTCCTCGCGGTCGCGAGCTATCCGTCGTTTGATCCGGAAGTGCTTTCTTCCGGAGAACCAAAAGACACGGTGCAGAGGTTTCTCAATGATTCCCGTTCGCCGTTTCTCGACCGCGCTGTCTCGGGCCTCTACACTCCCGGCTCTGTGGTGAAGCCCTTTATTGCAAGCGCCGCGCTTCAGGAACATGTCATCAGGCCTGAGAAGCAGATACTTTCTACCGGCTCTATTTCCGTTCCGAACCCGTACGACTCTGCGCATCCGTCAGTTTTCAAGGATTGGCGTGTCAACGGCTTCGTTGATATGCGTCATGCGATCGCCGTTTCATCCGATGTCTACTTTTACGAAGTCGGCGGAGGCTTTGAGGACCAGCCGGGCCTCGGCATCTCCGCGATCGACCGCTACATGCGGGATTTCGGCTTCGGAGAGGTGACCGGCATCCCGCTTCTGGGAGAAGAGGCCGGGACGATTCCCGATCCGGAATGGAAAGCGGATACCTTCGCGGGCGAGCCGTGGTTTCTCGGAGACACGTATCACACGGCAATCGGCCAGTACGGATTTCAGGTGACGCCGATGCAGCTCGTGCGCGGCATCGCGGCGGTTGCAAACGGCGGTACGCTTCTCTCTCCGGTCATCGAGGCGGGGCAGCGCGGCGTCGCGACACCAGTTTCCGTTTCCGATTCGAATCTCGCAGTGGTCCGCGAAGGCATGCGACTGTGCGTCACGGAAGGAATCTGCCAATCGCTCGCGATTCCCGTTCTCTCTGTCGCTGGCAAAACGGGAACCGCGCAGGTCGGCGTGCACAATGAGTACACCAATTCCGTCGTCGAAGGATTTTTTCCGTACGAGCATCCGCGTTTCGCATTCGCGGTCGTGATGGAGCGCGCCAAATCCGGCACGCTCCAAGGCGCGCCAGCAGTCATGGGGCAGGTCTTGCAGTGGATTGCTGCGAATCGCTCCGATATGACGAACGCGCGGTGAGATGTCATTGACCCGCATACCAACCTCCGCGTTGTGTTTTGTTGTCGCATGAGCGGCACTCATGCATATATAGGTTTCACTTCGGACTTATAACCACGTGAGAGCCGCTGTGAAAGTGGAATCAAGAATTCCGAGGTTGGTGTGCGGGTTGACGAAATTCTCGTGAGCCGTACAATGCGGTGTTTATGAAGCCACGAGGGAAGAACGCGAGTAGCACGGACGAGAATCTTCTCTCACAGGAGAAATTTGATGAACTCAAGGAGGAACTCGAACGACTGACGACGACGGTCCGTAAAGAGATCGCGGAAAGCCTCGAATACGCGCGTTCGCTGGGCGACCTTTCAGAAAACGCGGAATATCAAGCGGCGCGGGAACTCCAAGCTGCGACTGAAGAGCGCATCCGCCGCCTCGAGCACATCATCAAATCGGCCGTCATCGTTTCTGAAAAGAAGAAAGACACTGTCGGCTTCGGCTCGAAAGTGACTATCCGTAAGAAAGGCGACAAAGCCGAACACAGCTATACTATCGTCGGGAGCGAAGAAGCCGACATGCGCGATCACAAGATTTCCCACCTCTCGCCTCTGGGCGACGCGATGCTCAATAAGAAGAAAGGCGATACGTTCACGTTCGCAACGCCCTCCGGTAGGCAGGAATACACGATTGTGACGATAGAATAAATATCTTTCATTGTCCTTGTCCGCCACATGCCGTACTATTGAGAGATGTTCTGGCTAGACCGGATTTTTATACAGATAGAAGCTTCGATTCCTGAGAAGATACGCTCCGGAAAAACCCTTCTTATCCGTGACGAAAAGACCGCCTCGGGTCGCGTGCACGTTGGCTCAATGCGCGCGCTCGCTTTGCACGCCGCGATTGCCGAGAGGCTTGCCGAAGCCAGTGTTCCGCACATCTTCAAATACGAGATCAACGACATGGATCCGATGGACGGATTGCCGGTGTATCTCGACCAGTCGGTGTATGCCAAACAAATGGGAAAGCCGCTTCTTAACATTCCGTCGCCCGACAGGAAAGCAAAAAATTTCGCAGAATATTTTGCAGGGGAATATATCGCGGCGATCCATGAAGCCGGATTTTCTCCGGAGCTCTACCGTTCGAGCGAACTCTATCTCTCGGGAAAAATGAACAATGCCATCAGACTCGCTCTCGAGAAAGCGGCAACGGTGCGGCGGATATACAAGGAAGTATCCGGAGCGGAGAAGCCGAACGACTGGTTCCCGCTTTCGGTGATTTGCGAAAATTGTGGTAAGATCGGCACAACGAAAGTCACGGCGTTTGATGGCGAGAAAGTGTCATACACGTGTTATCCGACGGCCGTGAAGTGGGCCGAGGGCTGCGGGCATTCCGGATCGGTTTCGCCATTTGATGGGCGAGCGAAGCTTCAGTGGAAAGTCGACTGGGCAGCGAAATGGTTCGTGCTCGGTGTTGATATTGAAGGGGGAGGGAAGGATCACTATTCGAAAGGCGGAGCTCGAGATGTCGCTCGGCGTGTCTCCCAAGAGGTTTTCGGATATCCGGAGCCGTTCGGCGTTCCGAATGAATTCTTCCTTATCGGAGGGAAAAAGATGTCGTCATCAAAAGGAGAGGGTTCTTCCGCGAAGGAAGTTGTCGAGCTTGTCCCTGCGCATATCTTCCGTCTCGCTTTGTTCGGTAAAGACATCAACCAGCAGATCAACTTCGATCCTGCAGGCGATACGATTCCGGTTCTCTTCGACACCTACGACAAGCTCGCGGAGAAATTCTGGAGTGGCGTGAAAGACGACGACACGCGGCTGTTCGAATATATCCATCATCCTCATGAGCGCGCGAATCTCATGAGCCGGAAACGCTTCCTGCCGCGCTTTTCGCAAGTCGCATTCCTCGTGCAGATGCCGCATCGTACTCTCGAAGCGGAAATTGCAGGAATAAAAGGCGGAGAGCTCACCCGACTCGACACGGAAGAGATAGATCTTCGTGCACGATACGCAAAGCATTGGCTCGAAAAAGCCGCTTCCGATGAATACCGCTTCGTGCTCGCAGAGCGCGCACTGCCAGAAGCCGCGCAGCATCTTTCAGAGAAGCAGAAGCACGCACTCGTACTGATTCGAAGCTACATGGAGGCGCATGAATCGCTTGACGGACAGGCTCTCCACACGGCTCTTCATGAAATGCGAAAAGAGTCGGGATTGGAGGCGGGAGATTTTTTCAGCGCCGTGTATCTTTCATTCCTGGGGAAACCTTCGGGTCCCAAGGCAGGCTGGTTCTTAAGTGTTCTTAATCGCCCGTTCGTCTTGCAGCGTCTCGCTGAAGCGGCTTCGTAGCAAGCCCCCGCGGCCTACTCTCTCGGCGGATATCTTCCGCCATGTGGATAAATCCGTGCTGTGTGGGTGGGGGTGGCATATACTTCGCTATGAGTGGGATGAAGTGGCATTTTGTGTTTTTTAGTGCCACACGCTTTCTCACGCGAACATGCTCATCGGCGAATACGCTCATTCTCTCGACCCGAAAAAACGGCTCTCGCTTCCGGCGCGATTCAGGAAAGAACTTGGGAAAAAGCTCATCGTCACGCGCGGGCTTGATCAGTGCCTCTTCGTTTTTTCCGCCGCTTCGTGGAAGAAGCTTGCCGCGAAATTCGCAGATCTCTCCATCGGCTCTTCTGACACGCGCGGCTTCAACCGGTTCATACTCTCGGGAGCAGTCGAAGCGGACGTTGATTCCGCGGGCCGCATCCTCATTCCTGATTTTTTGAAGCAATTCGCGCATCTCAAAATAGATGTCGTCCTTGCGGGATTAAATGATCGCGTCGAGATCTGGGATAAAGCACGCTGGAAAGCATATAAGCGGGGCATCGAATCGCGCGCGGACGCCATGGCGTCGAAACTAGGGGAGATCGGGATGATTTAAAAATATGAAAAAGAAATTATCAAACCATCCCAAACACGAAACCGTCCTTCTCGATGAAACCGTCGACGGGCTTTCGCTTGGCTCCGGCGATACCGCGATCGATGCGACCGTCGGTACCGGCGGTCATGCGCAGAAGATCGCCGACATCGTGGGAAAGAATGGGACACTCATGGTCATTGATATCGATGCGCATTCGATCGCGCGCGCCAAAGAGCGTTTACGGGGCGCAGAACCTCGCATCATTTTCATACAGGGGAATTTCCGAAACTTGAAAGCGCTTGCCCACGAAGCGGGAATACAGAATGCGGAAGGGATCCTCTTCGATCTCGGGTGGCACGCTGAGCAGCTTGCCGCGGGCAAGGGGCTGTCGTTCGCGAGCGATGAGCCGCTCCTCATGACGCTCGGTGCGCATTCTTACGGCATGACCGCGAAAGACATCATCAGGGATTGGGATGAAGAAGAGATCGCGCGCATCATTCGCGCGTACGGCGAAGAGCGTTTTTCCGGAAGGATCGCGCGGGCAATCGTTTCTGCTCGGCGCGAGAAGCCGATAGAAACGGCGCGTGAGCTTTCGGACATCATCGTTCGCGCTGTTCCGGGTTTTTACCGGAACGGCCGCCTGCATCCGGCGACACGAACGTTCCAGGCGCTGCGCATTGCCGTCAATGACGAACTTAACGCGCTCACGGAAGCGCTCGGGCAAGCGCTTGACCTGCTCTCGCCCGGGGGCCGTCTTGCGGTCATCGCATTTCACAGCCTTGAGGATCGTATCGTGAAGCGCGCGTTTCGCGCCGCCGAAGACGAAGGGAAGGGCATGCGGATAACCAAAAAGCCGATCGTACCTGGCGTTCTCGAACGGGCAAAAAACCCGAGGGCGCGGAGCGCGAAACTCCGGATTTTCGAGAAGCGCAAAGCGCTATGAAGCGAATGATAAAAATCTCTGAAGGCCAGCAATCGCTCCCATTTCAAAGCGGCGGAGGCGGCATGTTGGCCTACGCGCGCTTGTGGGAGCGGCGTTTTATCGCTCTCCTAGGAGCGTTATTTATCGCCTGTATCCTCTTATATATGTATTTTGTCATGTCGTCGGTCATCCACGTCGCGGCCCGGCAGGAGCTCGCGGGCAAAGTGGCAGCCGCGAAAGTTGCCGTTTCAAAACTCGAGACCGCCTATCTCATAAGAACGAAAGACATCACCGAATCATATGCGCGCTCTGTCGGCTTCGTCGCGGCTTCGCATGAGACGTTTGTAGAGAGAGGCGGCGCGGTCACTCTCCACGATGCGCCGTAGGTCATCATTCACGCTCCGGGTGCGGCTCATCGCGGGCTTTGTCATCCTTGTCGCGGCGGTGTTCCTCGTCCGGCTCTATTTCGTGCAGGTGGTGCATGGAGCTGAGTATCGGCAGGAAGCCGAAAGCGAGTATGTGAAGCAGAGCGGAAATCAGGTGGATCGCGGCTCTATCTTCTTCACGGCACGCGACGGCTCTTTGCTCTCTGCTGCTACCATCGCTTCAGGAGACACTATCGCGATGAACCCGCAGAACATATCAGATCCGGAGAGCACCTATGAGGTGCTTAAAAAATATCTGCCGGATCTCGACCGGAGCTCTTTTTTCGACAAAGCCGCCAAGAAAAACGAAGTCTATGAAGAAGTCGCACTGCAGGTCCCGACGGATACCGGAAATTCGATTATCACGGCGAATATCAGCGGCATCCACGTGCTCAAGGAGACGTGGCGATTCTATCCGGGAGGCGCGCTTGCCGGGCAGACGATCGGTTTCCTTGCATATGGTTCCGACGGTGTGACGCTCGCCGGTCAATACGGCTTGGAGCGTTCGTACAATGATGCGCTTTCACGTACCGCGGGCGGCCTCTATGTGAATTTTTTTGCGGATCTCTTTACGAACATCCGTTCGCAGCTTTTTTCAGACGATGCGGGCCCGGGAGGCGACCTCGTGACGTCGATAGAACCGACGGTGCAGGGTTTTTTGGAAAACCTCCTTAAGAAATACGACGATGCGTGGCATCCGAAAATCGCCGGCGGCATCATCATGGACCCCAAGACAGGCGCAATCGTGGCTCTGGCGTCGCTGCCGAGCTTCGATCCGAATAATTTCAAGAATGCAAATCCGAACGCCTTCAGGAATCCGCTCATCTCGAACGATTATGAATTCGGCTCTATCATGAAGGCGGTCACGATGGCCTCGGGCATCGACTCGGGCGCGGTCACGCCGCAGACGACCTACAACGACAAAGGCTTCGTGGTTATGGACGGCCAAAAGGTGAACAACTATGACTTTAAGGGGCGCGGCGTCATTCCGATGCAACAGGTTTTAAACCAATCTTTGAACACGGGGGCCACCTTCGTCATGCAACAGATGGGCACGACCACATTCAAAAATTATTTTCAGAGATTCGGCCTTACAGAGGAAACGGGCGTTGATCTTCCCGATGAGGCGTCTCCCTTGGTTTCTAACCTCCAAAGCCCGCGGCAGATCGAATATGCAACAGCTTCTTTCGGACAGGGGATTGCCTTGACACCTGTTGCCATGACGCGCGCTCTCGCGACCCTTGCAAATCATGGCAACGTACCGTCGCCGCACGTGGGCGTCGAGCTCGACTACGGCGGTGGTATCAACAAGTCTCTGAACTGGAGCCCTCCGCGGCAGGCGATAAGCTCCGAAAGCGCCGATACCATCACGCGCATGCTCGTCACCGTCGTTGACACAGCGCTCCTAAACGGCAAGGCGAAAATGCCGGCCTATTCGATCGCGGCAAAGACCGGCACAGCCCAGATTGCGCGGCCCGATGCGCGCGGGTACTATACGGACAGGTTTCTGCATTCCTTCTTCGGCTATTTCCCGGCGTTTGATGCGAAGTTTATCGTCTTCTTCTTCGCCTTAGAACCGGTAGGTGCGCAGTACGCATCAGAGACCTGGACCGTGCCGTTCATGGACACCGTGCGATTCCTCATCAA
>CAZVGP010000006.1:4245-5597 GCA_964626715.1 uncultured Candidatus Saccharibacteria bacterium | reverse complement strand
GTATATGCGAAACGCAACGGAATTCATCCGCCGCTGTATCGTCTTTCTCATAACGCTCGAAGCGAAAGCGGTTTTGAAAAAATATCATCCTCAAATCATTCTCGTCACCGGATCCGTAGGGAAGACATCCACGAAAGATGCCGTCTACACCGCTCTTGCGGGTTCATTTTTTGTCCGCCGCAGCGAGAAAAGTTTCAACAGCGATGTCGGCGTGCCGCTCACCATCCTCGGAGTCCCGAACGGCTGGTCGAACCCGCTCCGCTGGGCACGGAATCTCGTCGAAGGAGCGTTGCTCATCATCATGCGGGCGCCGTATCCGAAGTGGCTCATCCTCGAAGTTGGCGCTGACCGGCCCGGCGACATCACGAAATCGCTCTCGTGGCTCACGCCCGGCATCGTTATTGCGACGCGTTTTCCGGAGATATCCGTGCACGTCGAGTTTTATGATTCTCCGGAGGACGTCGTGAAGGAAGAGCTTGCCCCGGCCGGATGGTTGCAGGAAGAAGGCGTATTCATCGTGAATGCTGACGATGAGCGCGGGGCGCAGGCAATTACGAGAGCCAGCGTGCGCAGGATCACATACGGGTTCGGCACAGACGCATCAGTAAAAGCAAGCCGATATCACGTGCATTCCCAGACGAAGGCGCCTTTGGGTATTTCATTCGATGCGGAATATGCGGGCGTGCGCGCCCATGTGTCGCTTTCAGGAGTGGTCGGCGAACAGCACGTATACCCGATTCTTGCGGGCTTGAGCGCTGCGGTTGCGCTCGGCGTCCCGCTTACCAAAGCCGCTGAAGCATTCACGAAACACGAAACGCCATTGGGCCGGATGCGCCTCATTCCCGGCATGCACGGTTCGGTTATCATCGATGATTCGTATAACTCCTCTCCTGCGGCCGCAGAAGAAGCGCTTTCGGCGCTTTCGGATATCCCGCGTTCGGGGAAACGCATTGCGATTTTAGCGGACATGTTGGAACTTGGGACGTTTTCCGTGAGTGAACATCATCGCATCGGAATGCTGGTTCCTGCTTCAGCCGATGTCCTCGTCACTGTGGGAGTGAGGGCTCGCGATATCGCGCGCGGAGCGCGCGAATCAGGCATGAATCCTGACGCTATCTTTGAGTGCGAGAGGGGAGCAGATGCCGCATCTCGAATCGTTTCCCTCATCGAGCCGGGGGATGTCGTTTTAGTAAAAGGCTCACAATCGATGCGGATGGAACGTATCGTGAAATCTTTGATGGCGGAGCCCGCAAAAGCCAAGGAGCTTTTGGTGCGGCAGGATCCGGATTGGCTTTTGCGGGCGTGAAAGCAGAAGTCTTTTGTGTTATAAAACCATTTCCGGCCCTATCGTC
>CAZVGP010000006.1:0-4145 GCA_964626715.1 uncultured Candidatus Saccharibacteria bacterium | reverse complement strand
TAACGGTTAGGACCCCAGTAGTAGATGCTTTGCATCACTACGGGGCAGGCGCCAGCTTCCTTGCCCCGTGGTAAATTTTGTGACAAGTTATCTCTATGGCCCTTTCGTCTAGTGGTTAGGACACAAGCTTCTCAAGCTTGGAACACGGGTTCAATCCCCGTAGGGGTCACCACAATCGGAACTAAATCCTGAATGGATGCATTTTGGTATTGGCTTTCTTTGCCCCCCAATAAAGAAAGCCAATGCATTTTTGCTGTGCCGCGCGCTCCACGCGCGTGGTGGCTTTGTGCTCTGCATCACGATTCGACTTCCTGCCCGCTCCCGCTCCGCCGCACTCTCTCCCATGCATATCTATTTCGTGGGGGTTTTTGAAAATTGAATGGGCGGCGCGGGGCGGGGGCGCATTTCTGTACCTACATGTTTCTGCCTGATATCAGGATATTGTTTCCGAATCGTTGGACAGAAATCTTACTGAAGCGACATGCCGATTCAACTTCTTTTATCCCACATCCTCCGATTCCAATCGCGTGTCTCCCACCGATCAGGACTGGAGCATAAAACGCATACAGCTTATCGACCGTTTTCTCGTCGAGAAAGTTTCCAATAATTTCCCCGCCCCCCTCTACAAGAATGCTAATCACTTCACGTTTTCTGAGTTCCGAAAGAAGTGCAGGGAGCGGTATCTTCTTTCCTCTAAAAGAGAGAACGGATATGCCGCGCTTCTCTAAAGCCGCTCTTCTGGATTCTGGAGCGCGCGAGGTCATCGCGACTATGACATTCGCATCGCGCAGCACTTTGGAGTTGATAGGTATACGAAGCTCAGAATCCAGAATGATGCGCAGAGGGTCTCTCTTTCCTCTCGCGCGAACTCCGAGATGCGGATCGTCCCGAAGAACCGTATTGACGCCGACGAGAACGGCTTGATATTGGCCCCGCAAATTTCTTGCGAATGTCCGCGCTTCCTTGTTGGTGATCCATTTTGAATCGCCGCTTCGCGTAGCCAATTTTCCATCGAGACTCACGGCAAACTTTACTGCCACGAATGGTCGCTTCTTTTCGTGGAATGTGAAAAATGCTTCATTCAACCTCCGCGCTTCTCGAGCGCAGATCCCGACTGAAACTTTGATGCCTGTTTTTCTGAGTTCTTCGGCACCTCCGCTGGTAATCCTGTGGGGATCGCGCGTCGCGCAGACAACGCGCGAAATACCGGCTTTTACTATTGCCTCCGCACATGGCGGCGTCTTGCCGAAATGTCGACACGGCTCGAGCGTCGTATAGAGTGTTGCGCCTCGCACTTTTTTCCCAGCCGCTCTTAACGCCTCGATCTCTGCGTGCGGCATCCCAAAGCCATGGTGGTAGCCGCGTCCGACGATGCGACCGCCTCTGACAATGACCGATCCGACCATCGGATTCGAACCTGTACGACCGGAACCCTTTTTTGCGAGTCGCAACGCATCGCGCATGAATGCTTCATCAGATCGAGAAGAGACCATGGTTAGAGGTTAGACGGAAAGTCGGTGGCCGAGCTTTCGTTTTTTTGTTTTTAGGTAGCGAATATTCAGTGCATGCGGCTTCGTTTCTAGCGGCATTCTTTTTAAGATTTTGATGCCGTGGCGAGTGAGCTCTCGCTCTTTCTTCGGATTGTTCGTGAGAAGCCGTATGGAATTGACTCCGATATCTTCAAGAATATCCGCCGCAATCTCGTACGTGCGCGCATCGGCAATAAATCCGAGTGCTCGGTTCGCCTCTACCGTGTCGTATCCGCGATCCTGCAGGGCATACGCCTTAATCTTGTTACCCAAGCCAATTCCTCTTCCTTCCTGACTCAAATAGATAATGATCCCGGAGCCGCATTTCGCGATTCTTCGCAGCGCTTTTTTGAGTTGTGGTCCGCAGTCGCAACGCAGTGAAAAGAACGTGTCGCCGGTGAAGCACTGCGAATGAACGCGAACGATCGCGCCGTCGGAGGATTCTCCGAGAACGAGCGCCGCATGTTCCCGAGAGTCGAGAATAGATCTGTAGACGATGATTTTGAATGTTCCAAATGTAGTCGGCAGTAATGCCTGCGAAATTCGCACGATGTCTGATTGTTGCCTGTGCGGAGGCAGAGGGTTCGCACGCAGATAGCGCACAAGGTGGCGTATGGTGATAACTTTGATTTTGAGCCTTCGAGCAAGCGCTGCGATTTCGCCACCCCTCGCCATCCGTCCGTTTTTCCCCACGATCTCGCATAGCACACCGGCAGGCGCTCTCCCGGCAAGGCGCGCGAGATCAACTGCCGCTTCGGTATGGCCCGCTCGCTCGAGAACCCCACCTGTCTCTGCGACGAGGCCTTGCATGTGCCCCGGCCGCACCAAGTCTTCCTCATGCGATTGCTGATTAGCGAGAATGCGGATCGTTTTCGCACGATCATATGCGGAGACGCCCGTCGTGATGCCGCGCTTGGCATTCACAGAAATAGTAAAATTCACCTTCGTTGCTTCGGTGTTCTCGCCCTTCGGGACCATGAGCGGCAGATTGAGACGCCCTGCCTGCGCGCGCGTTACCGCCGTACATAAAATCCCACCGCCATACTTGATCATCGTCATGACCGCCTCGGGAGTCGCCGCGTCCGCTGGGATGTAGAGGTCGGCTTCATTCTCGCGTTTCGGATCGTCGAGAATAATGAGCATCTTTCCTTTCCGGACATCAGCAATCGCATCTTCTATAAGGCTAAATGTGTTTCTCATAGTTTTGATATCAGCCGAATCATTGCAAGCGCCGATTCGGCTGCCTCGACGCCTTTGTTTTCTTTCTTCCTCGTCGCACGTTCGAGCGCATCACGCGCGTCATAAACGGCGAGCACTTCGAAGATGACAGGAATTTCGTACGCGAGGGAGACGTCCATGCATCCGCGTGCGCACTCATTAGCGATTTGCTCGAAGTGATAGGTTTTTCCTTTCACAATAGCGCCGAATGCAATGAGCGCATCGTAGGTGCGCTTTTTCGCTAGCTTTTTCAGCGTGAGCGGAATCTCCATCGAGCCAGGAACTTTGTATACATCGACGTGCGAATCCGGTACGCCCCGCTTTTTGAGGGTCGTGATGCAATTTCTCAGAAGGGCAGCTGAGACATTCTTACGGAAGGAACTACTTACGATAGCGATGCGAATGTGTTTGTTTGTTTTCATGAGCGTTTCTGGAGGAGCTTCTCGACATATTTAGCGATAACATCTACCTCGATATTTGCCATAGCGCCGATATGGGTTGTGTGCATCGCCGTTGTCGCCCAAGTGTGAGGAATAATGCCGACGCTGAAATAGCTTTTTCCTGCTTCTACAATCGTGAGCGCTATCCCATCTACTGCGATTGATCCCTTCTGAACGACATACTTCGCAAGCGTCGGGGAAAACGAGAATTTCAAAAAGCGACTAGTACCTTTTTTTATGATGTGTTGCAAGCGCGCAGTGCCATCGATGTGTCCTTGTACGAGATGGCCGGATAAGAAAGAGTGTGGAGTTGCCGGAAGCTCGAGATTGACAAGCTCCCCACGTTTGAGGTATCGCAAATTCGTCCGTACTCTCGTCTCCGACATAACGTTGGCAGCAAATGAATCATTCCTTTTTTGCGTAACCGTGAGGCAGGTTCCATTGACCGAGATACTTGCACCTCTATCAAGTTTGCGGACAAGACTTTTGCTCGCACGGATTTTAATCTCCGAACGAGAAATATCAGCAATCTTTCCCGTGTCCGTGATAATTCCTGTAAACATAAAAACAAAAAAGCCCCGATTCCTCGGGGTTGCTACACACGCACCCCAAAAGAGGATGCGCTGTTCCTTCTTTCATCCCGACTGTACGGTCGGCTTTGGAATTTCACCAGATCGTGTCCGCGAGGACTCGCGGGCTATACCGCCGATTGGGACTTTCACCCAACCCCGAAGGAATACGCAGAGTATAGCAAATATTTCGTTCCGCAAATAGATGCATGGAGATCTGCCTCCCGGCAGGCAGAAGCGGCGGGGCGGGTTCGCGGGTTTTGCCAGCAGGCAAAAACCTGTGACCGGCTCCCCGTAAGGTCATCAAACTTGACAGTGAGTAGTTACAACGTTTTTTGGCAGATTTCTGTATTACCCTAATAGTTAATAAAACCAGATTCCCAAAACAT
>CAZVGP010000005.1:7978-23741 GCA_964626715.1 uncultured Candidatus Saccharibacteria bacterium | reverse complement strand
CGCAAAAATTTCCCCACTGGGCGCACATTGATATCGCTCCGCGCATGGAATCTATTCCTGAAGACAATCTCTCAAAGGGTGCAACCGGCGCGCCAATCAGGCTTCTTGTCCGTCTCATCGAGACAGCATAGAAGACATACTTATTTCTTCTTTTTCAATTCGATGCCAAGCTCGTCGAGCTGCTTTTTCGAAACCGGCGCAGGCGCCCCCATCAGGAGATCCCTTCCTTCTCCCGTTTTCGGGAACGCGATGACTTCGCGGATATTGGGCTGATTTTCCATGAGCATGACGATGCGGTCGATTCCCGGAGCGAACCCGCCGTGCGGCGGAGCGCCATATCTGAAGGCTTCAAGCATGTGACCGAACTTCGCCTGCTGTTCTTCCTCGCTGACGCCGAGGAGTTTAAAGACCTGTTTCTGTTCCGCAGAGTCATGAATGCGGATTGAGCCGGAGGAAAGCTCGTAGCCGTTCAAGACAATATCGTATGCATTCGCGCGGATCGAGAGAAGATCCTTCCCTTCCATGAACTTCTGTTTGTCATCCGGTTTTACGGAGCAGAACGGATGGTGAACCGTTTGCAGGGTTCCGTCCTCGAGCTTTTCGAACATCGGGAAGTCCACGATCCACGCGAACGCGAGCTCATTCGGATTATTCTTGTCTTTCCGCAAGTCAGGCTTGTCGGTGCCATATTTCTCCATTGATTCGGCGTAGGTCATCCGAGGGAACGGGGTCGTGGTCAGATGTTTCCCCGGGTAGAGCTTCTTGACCATTTCTATAAACATAGCTTCTGTGTACTCAAGCACGTCTTCCTGGATCACGAATGACATTTCGTAGTCGAGTTGGGTGAATTCGGGCTGCCGGTCGCCGCGTGTATCCTCGTCGCGCATGCATCTCGCTATCTGGAAGTACCTCTCAAAACCAGCAACCATGAGAAGTTGTTTAAACTGCTGGGGCGACTGCGGAAGGACGTAGAACTTCCCCGGCTCCAAACGTGACGGCACGATGTACTCGCGCGACCCTTCCGGCGTTCCCTTCATCATGATGGGCGTCTCTATCTCGATGAAGCCGTTCTGGCGCATGTATTCGCGAAAGAAGAAGACGATCTCATCACGCATGCGGATTACGCGCTGCATACGCGCGGTCCGGAGGTCAAGGTAGCGGTACTTGAGCCGTATATCCTCGTCGACACCGAGCGTATCCCCTGTTATATCGAAGGGAGGCGTGTCGGATTTGTTGAGAACCTCGATATGCAGTATCTCGAGCTCGATGTCGCCCAAAGGTTCGTTTGTATTCGTCATCTTCTCCGGACGCTTGTTAATTTTTCCTGTGACAGCGATGACCCACTCGGAGCGGAGCGTCGCCGCGACCGCGTGCGCCTCGGCATGAGCAGGGTTTGCGACCACTTGCACTTTGCCGGAGCGGTCTCTGAGGTCAATAAAAATGAGCTTCCCGTGATCACGGCGCACGTCCACCCATCCCATGACGGTTACTTCTTCTCTGATGTGCGCGTGTAAATCTTTTATGAGCGTGCGTTCCATACTAGACAAAGATGTTGAGATTCATTAGTTTTTTTAATTCTTTCAACGTATGTGCATTCTCTTCGCGTGCACGAGCAGTTCCTTCTTTCATGATCCGTAACACCTCATCTGGTTTTTTCTCATAGTATTCCCTCCGCTCTCGTATCGGTGCGATGAAGCGCTCCATCACGCCGGCAAGATATTGCTTTACTTGAATATCGCCAACGGTGCCTTTGGTATATCTCTTTTTTAAATCCTCAATCACTTCTTTATCCGAATCTTTGCCAAATGCATCCAAGTATATAAAAACCGGATTACCCTTGACATGACCTGGGTCGTTTGCATGGATTCGCTTTGGATCCGTGTACATATTCATCACCTTCTTTTCAAGGTCGGCTTTTGGCTCAGAGAGAAAAATCGTGTTCCCCAAAGATTTGCCCATTTTAGGATTGCCATCGGTTCCGACCAGTTTTCCAACTCGTCCGACCAATGCTTCTGGAACGGGGAAAAATTCACTGCTCGTGAGGGCATTCAGGTCACGCGCGATCTCCCGAGTCTGCTCCAGGTGAGCGACTTGATCGACACCAACAGGCACCAAATTCGCTTTTACGCCAAGGATATCCACGGCTTGATAGATTGGATAGTTCACGAAACCGAGGCTGAATTGATCTCCCAAGCCCTTCGTCTTTATTTCATCTTTTATTGTCGGGTTTCTGAGCGCACGATTGTATGAGACATACATTGAAAATATCGCTGCCAGCTCATACAATTCCGGTACTCCCGATTCTGTCCAAAATATTGTTTTCTCGGGATCAAGTCCTACCGCAAGATTGTCTAATACAACTTCACGGGTGTATTCAGTGATGACTGCAGGTGTTTTCGAGAGAGTACTCAGAGCATGGGTGTCGGCCTCCAGAATAAACGTTTCGTATTGTTCTTGAAGTTTGACCCTGTTTTCGAGGGTGCCAACATAATGTCCTACATGAAGTTTGCCGGTAGGCGTATCACCTGTTAAAAGTCGTTTCTTTGCCATTCGTCCAATAGTAACACAATGGCTTGCTTTTTCTAAAAACTTTCGGGAATATAAAAAATTGACAAACATATTTCAAAATCATATAGTTTTACGCATCGGTATGAGCCAAGAGACGGCAACAGAAAGAAAAAATTACCACGGCGGGCGCGAAGTGCGAGACCTGTTACATTTGAACGATAAAACTGATCTTACCGGCAAGAAAGTTCTCGTCGTCGGTGTGCTACCGCAGTGGCAGATCGGCGAAGAGCTTCAGGAACGCGGAGCGGACGCAGCAGTTATCCCTGTTGATGATATTGCCGGGCCTTCGAAAAAATTCACCGCGGAGTCAGGTGAGTTTCAGAAACATCTTGATTACATAACATTTGCCATGGCATTAGCTTTCTACAACAAAAAAGACCGCACGCAGCTTCTTGCTGAAGCCATTAACGCGGTGAAGTTTCACGACAACGGAGAAGTATCGGCTATAGCTCTTGACTGGAAAAACTTTCAGGATTTTGCGAGAAGGAACAAAGATCAAAGACATGCGGAACTTTTCTCTATCGCCAAACGTCTTTTCAACCGAGCCGGTATCGACCGAAACTACGGGCATAAGCAATACCGAGAAGTGAAGTCGGCAGTTAACAAATCAGTAAAGAGAAAAGAATTGCATATCGCACGAGCGCCCATAGTGCGTGAACCCGGTAAGTCCTACTGGGAAGAAATAATGGACGTGTGCGATTTGTTTGAAGGGATTGTGGACAAGATGATGACACAAATCAACAACGCACCAGAGCTAAAATTTAAAGTAAAAATGACACCAATGAGCGATAAAACGCTAGCAGCCAATCATGTGATCCGCGTGATGGGTTTACCGAAATTAAAAAAAGATATACAAGAATACCGAAGGAAAGTAGAGGCAATACTCGCATTGCCGCAGAAGGAACGCCCCGTCACTGAACCGCCTCTATTCTATACGGTTACAGTAAAAGCAAGACCTCATAGGACGTTGTGGCAAAAAACGTGGGACAGTCTACTCGGGCAACGGTTGGGCATACCGAATCCGCATTTATAGGGTTAGAATTTATTGTGCAAGAATCGGTAATTCAAGGATGAACGTCGAGCCTTAAGAGAAAAACTAAGCTCACTTAGGGGAGATTTTTCTTTGTTTACCTAGAAACTTCTATAAAAAAATGTTTACTTGACAATTAGGGTTTGTACGTAGTGAAGTGTAAAACATGGGTAGAGAGAAAATACCTGCTCCAGTGATGAATGGACCGTTCGACTTTGCAGGGAAGAAGTACTTTTTCACCATTTCTCATGAGCATATGGTGGAGGATGTGTACGACAATATGCGCCATATTGACGATACACATGAACCACCCGAAGAGACTGTATCCGCGCACAGAGTTCATGTTGGCAGGAGAAAATTTTCAGTTTTAAGAATAGAATTGTACAGACCAGCAAGATTCAGAAAAGGGACTGTTCGATTAGGATCATTATGTTTTGATCAAAAAACTGGAAAATACTGCTCCTTTGACGGTCGTTTGCTTAGTAGTCTTCCAAAAGTAGATTTTGACGCTTTGGCCGATGAGTTAAAAAAACAACCCGCGATTACCCAAGCACTAGAAACTAAAGGCCTAAGACCGGCAGCTCCAGAATAAACCCTGAACCCTTCCCTTCTCCCTCAGACTCGGCCCAAAGCTTGCCGCCGTGAGCTTCCACATGGGCTTTCGTGATGTAGAGACCAACCCCTGTTGAGGATGTGTTCGTTTTTCGCGAGTTCTCGGCGGTCGAGAAAAGCTGGAAGAGCTTCCGTATTGTCTCCGTGCTCATGCCGATGCCGGTGTCTTTCACGGTTATACGCGCAACTACGCCCCGTTTTTCTACGGACACGTCTATCAAACCTTTCGGCACGTTCGGCCGCTGTCTCAGTACCTCCTCGCTCTCGCTCGTCGGTGTGTATTTAATGGCATTATCAAGAAGATTGTTTAATACCTCGTTTATCTTCGCGACATCGAGCTTCGCTTTCACGCCCTCCAATTCGGGTGAAGCGGTGAAGCGGACCGCGAGTCCTTTCTTGTCAGCGTTGGTTTTGAAAGCTACTACGGCATTTTTCACGAGCGGAAGGAGTTCGACTTCTATGAAATCGTATTTCATTTTTCCCTGCTCGATGCGGGAGACGTTGAGGTACGTATCAACAGATTTTGCCATGTCAGTTGCTCTATCAAAGACCTGCTGAAGCCCCTCTTGCCCCGCGGCGGGAAGTTTCCCATACGTACCTTCGAGTAAGAGTGACATAAAATTCCTGATGACCGTGAGCGGCGCCCGGAGATCGTGTGAAGCGATGGAGAGGAACTGCGACTTGAGCTTATCCAATTCCTTCAGCTTCTCGTTCGCCTGCCTCAAGTTTTCGGCCAAAAATTCGATGTGCTCGCGTAATTCGATTTCCCGCTGGACGCTTCTTATCAACTGCACGCCCGCGATAAGAATAAAAGCAAGAATTGAAATCCTAAATATAAGAAGCGGAGTTCCGGTCGTGAAGATGACTTCGACGAACGTCAGCGCCGCGAGAACGAAGACCAAAGCGACGGTCGCGGCGACTTTGAGGTTGAAGAGCTTCTGCCGATAGATGGCATAGGAGGTAAGCGCGATAAACGGCAATAAAAACAGGCCCGCAAGAGGGATAAAACCGAGATTATTGAATATAACCGGAAGCACTACATTGAAAACAAGTATGAGAATCGCGGTCGTTGTCATACCGATAAGCACTGAAAGCATCTGCCGCCGCTCCTGCGGCGTTTTGGTTTTAAGGGTTTTTCTGAAAAGGGATATGATGCCCAATATCAAAAGCCCGAAAGCCATTACGACAAAGACGATCATGCCGGGACCGCGTTCCGGATTCGTGACGTACCCGGGCGGTGCAAGCTGGGCGATTCGCGAGAATACCAATGGCGTCAAGGTCAAAAGCGACGTCCCCATGATGAACGGCACGATGACTCGCCAGTACCACGACGGGAATGCGACCTCGCGGCGCGGGAACACGTATGCGAGGCGGAAGAACAGTAAAGCGTACCAGGTCGAAAGGAAGAGATGGATGCGGAGCGCCCACAAGGTTCCCGTAGTCGTTGTAAACCGGTATTCGAGATAATTCGAAATGCTCCAGATGACGTTGATGAGCGCGAAGTAGAAGAACGACCGGTTGGTGACACTCTCGCGGTCGTTGAAATAGACGACGAAGCCAAGGAGAGCAATGGCTGCTATCGCGATGCCAATCGCTAGAAGATCGGCATTTACATGCACAAAATCGATGATGTTGCCCATACTAGGAAAGCACGGTCACCACGTCTTTCAGAGGAAAGCGCGATGCGTGGGCAGACGGGGGCGCTCCCTTCCCGATGCGGAACATAAAAAGGATAGGCCTGTCCTCTGCCTGAAATATTCTTTCGGCAGAGGTATACGAAGCTCTGATGAGTTTTTGTTGGGTCTCTGAGAATACGTTTCCTTCGCTCGCCACAAGTTTCAGGTTGAAAAAAAGAACTCCGGTAAGCGGCTGGAAGCTCAAACCGATCGACGTCGTCGTGAGCCACACGCGCTCGAGCGTTCTTCCCACCCGCAGGCAATCGAGTGGTTCAGTGCTTTCGGCAAGCAAGGCGCCGATGGCGCTCGATGCTCCGTACGTCTGCGCATTCTGCATCCCGGCGATCTTATGAAAGCCAATTCTCCGGAGCACGTTCATGACAGGCCAGTGCCGGATGATCTTGAAAAGCGCGACTGTGGTCGGCGGAAGCTCTAGTGTCTTGATATAGAAGCCTATTTTCTTCCGGTCGTCCTCCTCTTTCGTCCAGGTGACATGACTGAAGAAAAAACCATGCAGAGACCGGTTCGAGAGCATAATCTCTTCGTTCGCCGAACCGACCCGCGCTAGATTAGCAATATCCTTTTTTGATTCCGCAAGCCGGAGAATGACACGTTCCCCATTCTCAGCCGCTTTCATAAGCGCTTCGCGGTCCTTCGGATCGAGCGGGAGCCGTTTGTACTTCTTGCGGTTCGATATCCTCGTACGGATAAATGCATAAAGCGGGTCGGCCGCGATGCCCATATCTTTCGTAAGTCCGACCGTCGCGACATGCCACGGATTCTGCACTTCCGGAAAATACTGGACCTGAGCCCGGTAGCCGGACGCCGAAGCCGCGATACAGAGGTTTTCGAGCGCAGCGCCGTTTGCGATATATGACGCGCGCTGGCCCCAGCCGTAATGAGATGTATCCCGCTCCGGAATGAGATAGAGTTCGATTGTCAGCCCGCGCACGACAAACCGCCACGGCTGGCAGTTCTCACCAGAGGGCGCCTGATTCGCCGCCTCGAGGATTTGTGCGACATCGGGATGCATGATGCTCAATCATATTATAGACCGAATATGCTCGCGAATTTCTTCGAAGCCTCACGTCGGTGGGTTTCTGCTTCCGGAGTGTGATACTCAAGCTCGAGCTTTTCATCAAGCGACAGAAGCGCGCGATCCCCTGCAAGCTTCTCTCCGTTCACGATCTTGCGGACGCAATATGCGACGCCGATGCCGTTAAGAAGCGCGGCGCCGCCGAGCTGCGGCCAAGAGACGATGGTCTTCCCCATTTGAAGCAAGGAATCCTGCATCCGTATCGTTATGTTTTCCGGACCGAGCATCTTGGTGATAGTTTTCCCGATGCCGAATTTATCAAGCCCGGAAAGTTCCCGTACCGTGACATTCCCGAGCATACCGTGAAAGAAGGGCGTTTTGCCGTCGCTGTCGTGCCGTTCAATGTCGATAATGGCGTTGTCTCCGTTGTCGGCGCCCATGACGACCGGGATTTTCCGTTTTTTCGCTTCTTCGCGGATACGGAGCTTGATGGGGATGGTGTCGAGCTCGTCGACAATGACGTCGAGCCGCGGCGGGCCGTCGAAGAAACGCTCGATATTTTCTTCAGTCAACCCTTCCGGAAAGAGCTCGATGGCTGCGTACGGATTGAGCGCATAAAGCTGGCGGGCGGTCATCTCGACTTTCTTCAGCCCCAGCGCAGTGACATCGGAGCGGATGCGGTTCAGGTTGGACAGCCCCAGCGTATCGAAATCAGCGAGGCGGACCCTGCGCGCACCGCCTTGGAGTGCGATGGCCAACGCGACGCTGTTGCCGACAGAAAGACCGCCGATGCCCACGACCGCATCGTAGTACCGCTTCTGCTCCTCTTCGGTGATGAGGTTGCGATTGCGTGCGGTTCGTACGCGTTGGAAATCGGCATCGGGCAGTACATGGACGAGCGTTTGCATCCAGGGAAAGAACGCCCAACGGCCGTGACGTATGAATTTCCCTTCCCGATCGCACTGCGAGTCCCTCCACTTCTGAAAGGCGCTGCCGAAATCCGGTGCATAGACGATTGTCGGATTATGTATCTGAAAGAGCTCTTTCAACTGCTCTTCATAGTTGTCAACGACACGCATGACTTCTCCCTCTTGTAGCAAGCGAGAGAGAGAGGCTCTATCAGCCTCATTGTTCAAATCAAAAAGGCTCACCTTCCAGTTAGATTTTTTTGCGGAAAGATGCTCTAGAGTTTGCTCCAGCTCATCCACGGTATTCACATTATACCGGCTGCTGTATGACCCATCGTTGCTTGACCCCCGGCTTGAAATAATTCTCGCTCTCATGAGGCCAGAGCCTGACCCGCGGAACCGCTCGATGTCTCATCGAATCGTAAATCGCCTTGTATTCGCTGTTTTTCTCAAGAAGAAAGCGGACGATGTGGGCTTGAAGGGATTCCATAAGATGCTGGGATGTCTTAACGCCGTGTTTGAGTTCGATATTTATTTCAAGATAGGGATCCTGCTTCCGGTCTCTCAAGGTCTGCATCGTGAAGCGGCCGGTCACGCTTCTGCGAAACACGGACTCCTGAAGAGCTTCACGCACTGGTTCCGGATAAACGATGGCGCCCGAGAGTTTCACTGAAAAATCAAGCCGCTCATACACATAGACGAAAGGAAACTCGTAGAGATGGACATGTTGCTGTGTTGCCTTCGACGCGAGATCGATGCCATGCTCCCGCAATGTGCACACTGCATCGGAGAAAGGAAAGGCCCCGCCGGTATCCCCTACCGCATAGCGGACAAGAGGAAGCGCACTATTGCCAGTGAGAAGAATCTGATGAGCGCTTGCTTCCAAATTCGTGAACAGCGGGTTGTATTGAGCAAGCGTAGGCGTCTTGAATATCGAACCGAAGAGCGCCGAGAAAAGCTTCTGATCCCGGCCTGCCAACCGTCGAATGAGAATCGCGGTCGGGGTTTCAAATGCCATTGCGCCGATATCCGCTGTGCCGTAGATATTGAGCGTGTCGCGGTAGGAGTTCCGTATCCCGGCGATTTCGCATATGCGGTCACGGAAATTTTCGGTGAAGGATTCCGCCGCGAACAAAAGGCGCAAATTCAGTTTTGAAAGTTTGATGCCTCGCAATTTCGCTTCATCAAGCACATCTTTCACGAAAGGAGGGTATCCGACAAGGATAGTCTGAGAGAAGTTTGGTGCGAGCTCGCTGAGCGCATGGAAAATCTCCGCCTTATTCAGACCCGGCGTAAGTATCGAGAGGTTTTTTCCGCGTTCGCTCGCCCGTTCGAATGCTTGGAATGTGATAAGCCCTCCTACCCACACGCCCATCCCGAGGCATATCACGACCAGAGTTGGTTTTTTTGAAGAATTATTTTCGATGAACATCTCAACAAGGAACGAATACTCGTCCGCAAGGCTGCCGCTCCGCGGGAAGTAGAATGGTTTTCCCGTCGATCCAGATGTTGCAGCAAAGACGAGCGGCTTCTCGAGCGTCCCATCCCAGCAGAGGTCCTTAAGCGCGTATTGCCGGAGGTAATTTACCTTGTCAGTCGTTGGCAGGAGCTCGAAATCTTTAAGCGTTCGGACGGACGCCGCGTTTACTTTGTTTTTTTTCAGAAAATCCTTGTAGGCAGGCACTCGTTTCGCAACTTCTCGGAAAAGCGAGAGCATGCGCTTTTCGCGTATCATCATCCATTGCTTCGAAGAGTTCTTCGAGAGCATCACATGCATTTTTCTTGGATCTGGCGCCATAGGCTATTTTTTCAGGAAACGCTTCTCGGCGATCTTGTCTGCGACCACGTTCGTCGGTTTCTTTTCGGCAACAGAAATAGCGATGATCTCCTCTACCGTCTCTTTCAGTTCGAGGATCTTTTTCTCAACCCGTTCACGTGAATAGCCGCCCTCATGAAGTTCGTCAGCAACGCTCACAAGCCCCCCGGCATTCGCTACATAATCAGGCACATACAAGATACTCTTCCTGAACAGGCGCATGCCGTCTTCTTCGGTCGCGAGCTGGTTATTGGCAGCTCCGCAGATGATATCGACGGAGAGCTCGGGAATCGTCTGCTTGTTGAACTCGTCCCCCAAGGCGCAGGGTGCATAGACCGTTGCGCGCTCCTTGTGGATCTTCTCCGGCGGGACTATCTTGATTCCCGGGTGGCGTTTCTTCGCAAGGGCGACGCGTGTCTCGTTAACATCTCCTCCGATAAGCTTTGCTCCCGCGTTTTCAAGAAGCATGCAGAGCTCAAGGCCTACCCCGCCGAGGCCTTTCACTGCGATTGTTTTTTTCTCAAACGATGCCGAACCAAAGCGTTTCAGAAGCGCGCTTTCCATCGCGTAGAAGACACTCAAAGCCGCCCAGCGCGCGGGCAACCCGCCGACTTCTGGGCGCCCGACGATCCTGTCGGAATGCGCTTCCAGGACTTCTACATCATGTTCGCCGAGGCCGACATCTTCGCCGGTGAAGAATTTTTCTCCAAGGCGGCCGATCGCGGTCACATATGCTATGAGGTATTCGTCGGTTTTTGCCGCATCTGGTCTCTCCGCCATGAGAACCCCTTTCCCGCCGCCAAAAGGAACCTTCGCGATGGCGCACTTATAGGTCATCGCGCGAGAGAGCCGTAAGGCATCGCGCAGCGCATCATCATCGGTCTCATAGTACCAGTAGCGGGTTCCGCCGATTGCCGGTCCCAGGTTCGTGTTATGAATCACGATGAATCCTTTGAGGCCTGTCTTCGGATCGGCAATCCGAAGCGCTTTCTTGTGGTTCTTGAATTCAGGAAAATTCTTCGAATCGACGGGAGTTACCGTCACTGATAGTGGGATATCAGAGGGCATGATCTACCTTCCCAAGAAAAACAGCCCCGCCAAAGGTGCGGCGAGCCACCAGAAGAACAGCTGGTCCGAGGCGAAGAGGGCCTTTGTCGCTCCGGTGAATGTGTAGACATCTTGCACCGGAAGCACGTGTATCGCGATTGCGAGCAAAAAACCCGCAATGAGAATCGCAAGGATGAGCTCGGCAAAAAATCCGCCGGAATGGCTTGCCATGAAATACGAAAGGCCTGAAAAGGCGATGAACGATATGAGAGCCAAAACCGCATAGAGCCCTATTTTCATGTACGGGCTTGCGAGAAATGAAAGCGCGTACGGAAAAGCCGTATAAAGCGCAAGAGCGGCATACAGTGCAGCAAGAAGCGGCGCGATCCGATCCCTCCCGAAGTAGAGGGCGAACAGCATGACGGCGACCGTGACGACGATGAACGCGAAAAAATCGCTCCCGAACGCAAAGAGAGAATCAAGAATGTGCTGGGTTTGAGCGGTGGTGCCCGTAGCCATATATGGTGCAATTATCGCACGTTTTCAGAGTCTGGTAAGCGCAGTGGTGTGCAGTATGTAAGCCTTAAATGTCTTGTTTCTTGAGCCCCGACGCCCTGGTCGGGGTCCCGACTCAAGCGTCGGGACTTAAATCCCCTCTTTTTTTAACTTCTCCAGAAGCTCTTTGGCTTCCCGAGAAAGTTTCTGCGGAAATTCGAGCCTGACCCTGATGAGAAGATCGCCCCGCCGTCCGCGCTCGAGGGGCACCCCCTTCCCTTTCATGCGGAGGATTTCGTCGGTTGAGCGCAAAGGCGGAACATTCAGGGTTGTCGGACCGTCAAGCGTCTCTATGCGGTAGCTCCCGCCGGTCAAGGCGTCGGAAATCTTCACGGGAAGGTCCATCACGAGATTGAATCCTTCCTTTCGGAACTGCTTGTCGGAATGCACGTGCACCTTGACATACAAATCCCCTGTCGCTCCGCCGGAGACCGCTTCCCCGAGGCCTGCCATCCTGATCATCTGCCCGTTGTCTATGCCGGGAGGGATAACGACGCTTATCTCCTCTTGCCGTCGTTCGATCCCGGTGCCGCGGCAGAGCGTGCATGATTTCTCGGGGACGACTCTACGACCGTGGCACGTCGGGCATGTCGAAGAAACCGAAAACGTGCCGAACGGCGAGCGCCGCGATTCCACGATCTGGCCCTTGCCGTTGCAGGTTTCGCATTTTTTCGTCTTTGTTCCCGGCTCCGCGCCCGAACCCTGACACTTGGAGCACGTGCTGTCTTTCGTGATAAGGACGCGCCGCGTGAGGCCGAAGATGGACTCGCGGAATGAGAGTTCGATGTCTATAGAAATGTCCCGCCCGCGGACGCCTCTTCCGCGGCCTTCGCCGAAGATGTCAGAAAAGCCGCCGAAAATATCGTTGAGGTCGACATCGAAATCCGCTTCGCCGAATCCGCCAAACTGGGAAAAGTCGAATCCTTCAAACCCGCTCGGCCCTGCTTGACCTCTCCCACCTCCCGCGAACGTGCGGCCGTACGCGTCGTACTCCGCGCGCTTCTTGTCGTCAGAGAGGACTGAATACGCCTCGCTCACTTCTTTGAACTTTGCCTCGTCGCCTCCCTTCTTGTCGGGATGATACTTGTGCGCGAGCGTGCGAAACGCTTTCTTGATGTCGTCCTTTGACGCTTTTCTGTCTATGCCGAGGACTTGGTAGTAATCTTTTGCCATATTAATCAGTCTACAGGAAACGGTTTACAGGTTACCGCAGCAACCCAAAAAGGATGGGTCTGTAGACTGTTCACTGTCAGCCGTGTACTGCTCATACGTCTCTTACGTTTCCTTCGGTGCCCTCCTGCCCTTCCGACGGTTTCTGTCCTCCGTCTTGCTGTGAACTGTTATCTGTAGACTGTCCGCTGTTCTGCTGCATGTATTGACCGATCTTCTGCATCTCTGTCGAGAGCGCCTGGGTCGCCATGCGGATCCCATCGGTATCGCCGCCTCGCTGGGTTTCTTTTACTTTCGCAACAGCATCTTGAATGGATTTCTTTACATCCTCCGGAATCTTCGCGCCATGCTCCGCGAGCGATTTTTCTGCGGTGTACACGACAGAATCAGCCATGTTGCGAACTTCCGCAAGGTCGCGCGCCTTCTTGTCGGTGTCAGCGTTCGTCTCTGCCTCTTTCTTCATGCGCTCGATATCGGCGTCTGAAAGGCCAGAGCGCGCCTCGATGCGGATTGATTGCTCCTTATTCGTCGCTTTGTCTTTTGCTTTCACGTTCAGGATACCGTTTGCGTCTACGTCGAACGTGACCTCGACTTGCGGCATGCCGCGCGGAGCCGGCGGGATCCCATCGAGGATGAAGCGCCCCAAAGATTTGTTGTCCGAAGCCATGGCCCGCTCGCCTTGCACGATGTGGATTTCCACGCTGGTCTGGTTGTCCGCAGCGGTTGAAAACACCTGCGAACGCGAGGTCGGGATGGTGGTGTTCTTGTCGATGAGCTTCGTCGCGACGGCGCCCATTGTCTCGATGCCTAAGGAAAGCGGGATGACATCAAGAAGCAAAACGTCTTTCACATCGCCTGCAAGGATGCCTCCTTGGATTGCCGCACCGACCGCGACCACTTCGTCCGGATTCACGCCGAGGTGCGGTTCTTTCTTGAAAAAATCCTTCACCGCTCTCTGCATCGCGGGCATGCGCGTCTGGCCTCCCACGAGAACTACTTCATTTATGTCAGTGATTTTGAATGGCGACGCTTCCATCGCGCGCTTCGTTATCGTCATTGCGCGGTCGATGAATTCAGCGGTAAGCTCTTCGAGTTTCGCCCGCGTCATCTTAAGAAGCAGGTGCCTCGGGCCCGATGCGTCCGAGGTGATGAACGGTATGTTGATCTCGCTTTCGACCGCGGTCGAAAGCTCGATTTTCGCTTTCTCTGCCGCTTCGTCGATGCGCTGCTTTGCCAGAGGGTCGTTCATGACATCGATGCCGGATTCTTTTTTGAACTCGCTTGCGATCCACTGCATGATCTTCTGATCGATGTCGCGGCCACCGAGGTGCGAGTCGCCGTCCGTGGATTTGACTTCGATGACGTCGTCGCCCACTTCGAGGATGGAGATGTCGAAGGTTCCTCCGCCGAAGTCGAAGACGGCTATCTTCTCGTTTTTTTTCTTATCAAAGCCATATGCCAGAGCGGCCGCGGTCGGCTCATTGATGATGCGCTTCACATCAAGGCCCGCGATTTTCCCCGCATCTTTGGTCGCCTGCCGTTGCGAGTCGTTGAAATATGCCGGAACCGTGATGACCGCTTCGGTAATCGGATGCCCGAGCCGCGCCTCGGCATCAGTTTTCAGTTTCTGCAGTATCATCGCGGAAATCTCCTCGGGCCGGTACCACTTGCCGTGTGGTGAGCTTGTTGAACCATCGCCCATCTTGACTTCAACGCCGCCATTTGCCGCTTTCTGCACATCGAACGGCACTACCGCTTTATCTTTCTGCACGGCGGGCTCATCGAACGTGTGCCCGATGAAGCGTTTTATCTGGTAGATGGTATTTTTCGGATTCGTGACCGCCTGGCGTTTCGCAAGAAGCCCCACCAGTCGCTCGCCGGTTTTCGAAACCGCAACCACTGACGGGGTCGTTCTATTGCCTTCCGCGTTCTCGATGATGTGCGGCTCGCCGCCCTCGACGATTGCCATCGCCGAGTTCGTGGTTCCCAAGTCTATGCCGAGTATCTTCGCCATGGTTTTAATTACTTATTTTTTACGTCTTAAGAGTGGACGATGGTATGCTTCTTTATAACCTCTATTCCATCCCCTTTCGTAAGGGCCTCCGCCTCTTTTTAGTTTTTGGGCTTTATGTCCATTCTTCCTATCTCTCATACCATCCTCCAGTCCGTTATTATAGCCCCTGCCATACTCGCGATGACCTTCTAAAAGACGCAAAACCCAGTGCTTTTTTTTATGTTCCTCTAGAGTGGACATGAATTATTAAGAATACTCAACTTGATAATGTCCGACGGCAACACGCGCGGGCCGGATGATTTTTCCGTGGAGCGCATACCCCTTCTGGTGGACCTTGGTGACGATATTATCCTCTTCCGGAGCCGAGACTGCAAGTGTCTCGACCGGCTCATGGAGAAGCGGATCGAATTTCTCGCCAACAGGATCGAATAAAGAGACTCCTTTCCCCGCCAAAGCTTTCAAAAGCTGTGCGTGCGTGTTCTTGATGCCCTCAAGCCAGGGTTCATCGCCGCTTGCGGCCTCCAAGGCGTGGTCGAAGCTATCGAGAACCGGTAAAAGAGAGAGAATAAGCCCTTCAGAAGCCTCCATAACAAGCTTCTGCCGGTCTTCTTCGGAGCGCTTTTTTGCATTTATGTAGTCCGCTTTCGCCCTCTGCCAACCCTCGAGGTATTCCCGCTTTTCAGCATCGGCTTTCGCAAGTTCATCTTTGACCTTTTTCAGCTTTTTCTGCAACGCTTCTGCGGTCGTGCCTCCTTCTTCGTCGGCGTCAGGCTCGATGACGACATCATCTTGGTCAGACATAGCTTCTACTATGCCGTACAGTTATCGATCAGTCAAAATCCTATCGGGAGGCGCCTGTTTGGGAGGATATTTCGCGTCCCATGCGGTAATGCCGAAATACGCCAGCAACGCCCCTATCACGGCACCGAGTCCTATGCTTTTCCAGATGGTCCACTCTCTTTTTCCTGTTCTGTGCGTTTCGGGACTACGCATAGTTATGGGTATCCTACTCCCATCAAACTCCCGTCAAGCGACGGGAGTGGATAATATGTCGCCCATCTATCTTTTAGACCATTGCGGCAAGGGTTGGAAACCCACGGTTTAGCCAACGTCCTTCGACAAACTCAGGACTGCTTTCCTCCACGGGGAAACACCCAGTTTCCCCGACCCCCTTTCTGCACCGCAATGGAGCAACTAACGTTTGCTCCATTGCGGAGCCTTTCTCGCCTTTTTGAGACCGGGTTTGCGGCGCTCTTTTGCGCGAGGGTCGCGCTTTAGGTAGCCGAGTTTCTTGAGCTGGGTGCGCTTCGAAGCGTCATGCTCCGTTATCG
>CAZVGP010000005.1:2930-7878 GCA_964626715.1 uncultured Candidatus Saccharibacteria bacterium | reverse complement strand
AGGTAGCCGAGTTTCTTGAGCTGGGTGCGCTTCGAAGCGTCATGCTCCGTTATCGCGCGAGCGATACCATGACGGAGGGCCTCTGCCTGGCCAGAAATTCCTCCGCCTCTTATGATCGCGGTTATCGAGAATTTCTGGTCGCTTTCCTTGAGGGGAGTGAGTGCGGTGTCGAGAAGCTGCTTCGTTGAAAAGTACGTCTCGGACGGCTTGCCATTTACAACGACCGATTGCTTCGCGGACGGCGTCAAGCGCACGCGCGCAGACGCGGTTTTCCTTCTTCCTATCGCCTCTATATATTTGTCCGCCATATCATTCGCTTATCACTAATCGCTTGAGCATTCCGGGGCGAAGTTTGTTTTTCGGAATCATGCCGCGGATTGCATGCTTCAGCGCTTCGCGGTAGCCACGTCGCTTCACCAACGCGCCTAAAGTCTCGAACCGGAGTCCTCCCTGATAGCCGGAAAAACGTGCATACGTGTTATCCGTACGATGCTTCTCGGAAATCGAGAGTTTCGACGTGTTCACTATCTCTACTTTGACCTCCGGCGCCTTGTGGCGCGAGAAAGAAACAGAATTCTTTCCCATGAGAATAGAAGCGGCCTTCGATGCCACGCGTCCCAGTTTCTGCCCCGCTGCGTCTATGGTGTACGTTCGCTGCATGGTCGTTATTTTTCTAAAAATTCGATGACGGCGCTTTTCCTACCGTCGGAACTCCTCTTAGCAACTTTTGTGATTCTCGTGTAGCCGCCTTTGCGCTCCCTGAAGCGCGGCGAGAGGACTTCTACGATTTTTTTTGCGGTTTTTTTGCGTCCCCCTAGCTTCTCGATGATGGCACGCCGCGCGGTCAGTGTTCCTGATTTGCCTCGCGTAATCAATTCCTCGACAAACGGCCGGAGCTCTTTGGCGCGCGCTTCGGTCGTCAGGATCTTTTCCCGCGAGATGAGCGCCTCTGCCAACGAGCGGATAAATGCCGCCCGTACGTCGGTTTTTCTTCCGAAAATCCTTCCTTTCTTGTGATGGCGCATGGTTAATTTTTGTTAGCGAGTCGCGAGCTTACCTGCCCGCCCGAAGTCAGACGGAGGCGGGGAAAAATTTCCACCGAGCACATACGCCGACGGAAAAGACTCTCCAGGAAAGTGTATTTTTGCGAGACAGTAATCATATCTCATGAGGCGTGTTCTGTGGCGTATGTGCTCGGTCTAACGAAATGTAACGAAACGTTTCCGGCTTCCTCGGCTCGGATATGTAAAAGGTGTCCTTTTGCATATCGCTCGCTCTACGTCGCCGGTAATTCGCTTCGCTCATAACATTTCTTAAGACTTCATCGTGATGCCGAAGCGGGCCAAGGCGTCCCGTATCTCTTCGACCGCTTTCTCTCCCACGCCCTCGAGCGCAAGGATATCGTTGGCAGTTTTCCGCGCAAGACCGCCGACGGTCCGGATGCCCGCGTTTGCGAGCGCGTGTGCCGTCCTCGTCGAGAGCTCCAAGGATTCCACGCGCGTTTTCATGATGTCCTCACGCGCTTCGTTATTTAATTCCGCCGCTTCTTCGGCTTCCATGACTGGTGTTTCGTCTTCCTTGAAGCCGACGATCGCTTTCAACTGCTGTATCATCGTCATGATCGAGTGCTCCACAACCTCGCGCGGCAAAAGCGTTCCGTCCGTTTCAATCATGATGCGGAGGCGATTGAAGTCAGTACGGTCGCCCACGCGCATGTTCTCGACTTCGTAGTTCACGCGGCGGATCGGCGTGAAGACGGCATCGAGAGCTATCGTGCCGATGTCGACGCGTTCTTTCTGCAACACTTCCTTCGGCACATAGCCTAAGCCGGTTTCGACCGTAAGTTCCATGTCGAGTTTCGCATTCTTGTCGGTCAGCTCCGCTATGTGCTCATGGGGATTGAGTATCTCCACTTGCCCCGGAGCAACGATATCGCCCGCAGTCAAAGAAGCTACGCCCTTCCCTTTCAAGGTGAGGACGTGTGCGGCGTTGTCGGCGATTTTGATGCGGACTTTCTTGAGGTTCAGGATGATGCCGATGACATCTTCTTTAATGCCCGGGATCGTCGAGAATTCGTGGGACACGCCGTCTATCTTCACGGCAGTCACGGCCGCGCCGGGGACCGACGAAAGGATGATGCGACGGAGGCTGTTGCCGAGCGTGTGGCCGTATCCGGGATAGAGTCCATCTATCTCGTAGATGCCGGTTTTTCCTTCTTCAGAAACGATACGAGGCTTAGAGGGGAGCGTGACGGAGTAGTCCATAAAATAAAAGTTAAAAATTAAAAGTTAAAAGGAGAAAGCAAAGCCCGGAAACGCCACACATTGATTACTTTTGAATTTTGCATTTTGATTTTTGATTGTACTACCTCGTGTAATATTCGAACACCGCGCCGATGTCGGCAGGAACATCATCTTTCGAGTATGCCGGTTCGCTCTCGAGCTTGCCCTCCTTCGTGTCTGCGCTGAACGAAACCCACGCCGGCGCGCGATGTTCCTTCAGCTTTTCTGAAAGCCCGCCAAACAGAACGCTCTCCTTGCTCCCCTCGCGGACAGAAACGACGTCACCCACGGAAAGGCGGTAGGACGGGATCGTGACGCGCGTGCCATTTACCATCAAATGTCCATGCGACACCATCTGCCGCGCGGCGCGGCGCGTGGGAGAGAGGCCTGCGCGGTATGCGACGGAATCAAGACGCGTTTCCAGAAGGCCGAACAAAATCGCCTGCGGATTCTGGTGGCTTTCGAGCGCTTTCTTCACGTACGAGGCAAACTGCTTTTCCGTGAGGCCGTACGTGAGGCGCAGTTTCTGCTTTTCGATGAGCTGGCGGCTGTAGTCAGAGCCGCCGCGGCGGCCTTTTTTCTTTGCGCTCGCAGAGCGCTCTGCGGAGAGCGTGAACGCGCGCGTCTGGCACTTCTCGAATATCGAGGAGCCGAGGCGTTTGCAGATCTTGTAGCGGGGGCCAAGTTTCATGTTAGGTTTTCTTAACGAGGCTTCCGAGTTTAGAAAACGTTACACCCAGCACCAATGCCGAAATACGTCCGTTGAAAACGGCAGTGCGGTTCTCGGATGGCTCGATGTGTTGGCAGTTTTTATTCATATGGTTAGCATTGGTGCTGGGTTAATGAAAATATACTCGCTCCGCTCATTATTTTCCTAAACCCTCCTCGGCTTCGGCGGGCGTGGGCCATTGTGCGGAACGGGCGTGACGTCATGGATGGAAAGAATCGACGCGCCCTTCGACGCGAACGCGCGCAAGGCTGATTCACGGCCCGAACCGACACCCTTGATGAACACATCGACTTCCTTGACGCCGATCGTCACGGCTTTCTCGCCGATAACTTCCCCGACCTTCGCCGCGGCGAACGGCGTCGACTTCCTGTTTCCGGTAAAACCGAGAGAACCTGCGGATGCCCACATGACGGTGCCGCCGGATTGGTCCGCGAGAGAGACTTTCGTGTTATTGAACGTGGATTCTATATAGAGAAGCGCGCGGTCGATCTTCCGTTTGGAGACTTTGGAAAGCGCGCGCTCGCGTTTTCCGCTGTCGACCCCGCTGCCCTGCTTTTTGAGTATGCGACGCTTGCCCATGTTAGGTTTTGTTCGCGAGTCCGCGAGCGTTACAAAACGTTACACCGAGCACCAATGCCGACAGACGCTCGCTGGCAGCAGAAGTTTTGTTCTCGGATGATTCGATGTGATGAATCTGAAGCGTCATATGGTTAGCATTGGTGCTCGGTTAGAAAAGTCTAAGTCGCTTTGCTCCTAAGTCTTTTCTAACTTCCTTCTTCCCGAACCCATGGTCTTCCTGACGTTCCCGCGGACGGTGCGCGAATTCGTCTTCGTGCGCTGTCCTCGGGACGGAAGGCCTTTCATATGGCGGATGCCGCGGTACGCCTTGATGTCCTTGAGGCGCTTGATGTTCCCCGACACCTCGCGGCGAAGATCGCCTTCTATCGTAAACGATTCGATGAGCGAACGGATCTTCTGCTCCTTTTCCGGCGGGAGACCTTTCGCGCGAGTCCCCTCGGTGACACCGGCCTTCGTCAGCACTTCCTTAGCGCGCACGCGGCCGATGCCATAAATCGCCGTGAGGGCGATCGAGAGATGTTTCGTATCGGATATGGTAATGCCTGCGATGCGCATGTTAGTTTTTGTTGCGAGTCATCGAGCTAGAAAATCTTCCACCCGCTACAATTTCCTCTTCGCGATGCAGCGCCGCAATTTCCAGTGAAGCCGGTTGTGCGAAGAAAGATGTGACATGAACGATGTGCATCATGGATGGAAATTGTTACGGGTTGGAAAATCATAGTCGCTGTGCTCCTTAATTTTCTCAACCTTGACGGGCTTTCCGGCGCGGATTCCTCTTATTGACGCGATACAAGCGGCCCCTGCGCCTGACAAGCATGTCACCCGGCTTTTGCACTTTAAGAGATGTAAGGACTTTCATGTTAGGTTTTCTTACGAGCAAAGCGAGTTAGAAAACGTTACACCCAAGCACTAATTTTGCAGAATCACTGATGCCTCGCGGCGCTGCGCCCGAATAGGGCTGTGCTATTCGCCCAAACGCGCCGCCGTTGGTCAAGATCGATTCAGAAATCATGTGGGAGATTGGTGACATGTCATCTCGCAAAATTAGTGCTGGGTTAATAAAATCTAATTCACTTCCGTTCATAAGATTTTCTAAAGGCGCCGCACGATGCGCGCCCGTCCGCCATACGGATCCAACACGAGAGACACCCGGTCACCGACGAGGACGCGGATCCTATGGAGCCGCATCTTCCCCGCGAGGTAGGCAAGTATCTCTTCTCCGCCGTCTAGGGTGACTCGAAAGAGAGCATTTGGGAGAGACTCGGTTACAACGCCGAGTGCCTCCTCAGTATCTTTCGTGCGTACCATTTGAGCGAATCAGAATCCGGATAGGCTTGCCTAGAATAGCAGTTTTTGG
>CAZVGP010000005.1:1552-2830 GCA_964626715.1 uncultured Candidatus Saccharibacteria bacterium | reverse complement strand
GTCAAGGCTTCCCCGCAGGAGCATTATTCACAACCTCGACCTTCACTTTTGCCGGGTCCTTGGGAAGAGTCGAGAGCCAGAACGGATACATCTTGACGTCAATCGATGAAATCCCGGGATACGAGGCAAGGACCGACTGAACGTCGTTCTTATTCTTCCCCGCAAGATCCTTCGTAAGCTGCGCTGGGTCGAATGCGGAAACCAGATGCGCGACTCCGGAAACGCTCAAGATAAGGGGCGCGTTGGTGCCGATCGCGCTCGACGGATCGACATGCACGCTCAAGTCGTTCGGGTTCTCTATCGTCAATGGCCCGCCATACGTGCCGGTCGTGGTCGCGAACTGGCGCGCAAGGAGGTTCTCGCTGAAAGCTGGAGCGACGGCTTGGCCCGAAACGGAGATAGTGGCGCTATTCCCTTGGAGTGCATCAACTCCTTCGGTATACGTGATGAAGACGGAATCATTGAAGACGATCGTCCCTGCAACCGTCGCTGCCGCTATCTTCGCGCGAAGCGAGCGGTCAAGAGCGGCCTTCAGGGAATCGACGGTTTGCGAGCGGAGCGTCGGATCCACGATCGCCTCTTGACCGATGAAACCCCCGGACATCGGCGTCTTCGAGCGGGCAAAGATGAGATCATACTGCTTCGATCCTTTGAGACCCGGAATCGTGAAATCGGTAAGACCGATGTTGTACGTGTCCCCGGCTTGGTCGGCATAGACCAACGCGTCAAGCGAGCCCGGAACCTTGACGCCCGCCTTCGTGGTGTAACCGGGAATGACGAGCGGCGCATGGATGCGGTAGATAAGGCCGTCTTTGGTTTGGAAACGGGTGTTCGTGATGAGGCGCTGCTTGGTCGTCGAGTAGGAGTTATAGACCGTTATCGTGCCGGAGGCGTGATTCTCGACGTGCTGGCTTCCCGTTGCTGCCACGCTTTTTGCGGCGGTGTCGGTGACGGATACTTTCTGGTACGGGAGATTGACGCCAGCGGGGATCGTTTGGAGCGTCTCCTGCACGCTGACATTGAATCGATAGGGCGTCACTTTTGCATACGCGCGGTTGAAGATAGTGCTCGCAACGCCGATGCCGATGCCGGCGAGCACAATGATGCCCGCGGCGATGAACACCAACTTTGCAAGCCCGCTTTGCTCGGGCTTCAAGCGCATCGGCTGCGGCGGCGTAGGAGGAGGCATCGGACCTTTGTCAGGGCTACCCCCGATGGGAGGCCGTATCGGATGCGACCGCGCGGGCGGGATGATGTCTTGGATGCTCCGATGCTCTG
>CAZVGP010000005.1:0-1452 GCA_964626715.1 uncultured Candidatus Saccharibacteria bacterium | reverse complement strand
TCCTTCGCGCTGTGCCCGTTATTTTTTTATCCGGAGCGCATACAGCGCCTCTATCGAGAGGAACGCATCATAGCTCCCCTCTTCGCCGAGAGCGACTGAATTCTGGAAAAAATCGGGTGTTACCGGAACCGGCCGCACCGGAAACGCGCCTCCGGCGCCTTGTAAAACCTTCTCGAACCAGCGCAACTCTTCCTTGTCGGCGACAATGAAGATCGTATTCGGAAGCGGCGTCGTCAGAGACGCGTTTTCGAGGAGCTCGTGATATCCGGTAGTCCAAAAAGCAGCAACCTTTGTAAAGAGAGCCCCGAACGCGGTATCTTCTTCAGGACTCAATTCTCCCCGGGCATAGAGCGAGAGGCGCGACGCCGTATCGGCGGAACTGCCTTTTCCGGCGACAGCGCGGAGAAGCGAGAGCGTTCCGGAAGGGAACGAGCCGATGAAAGAGAGGCTGCCGCGATTGACGACGACGACATCGGTGATCTCCCCGCCAACGTCGAGCGCGATGAAGCTCTGCGATTCTTTGAGAGCGCGTAAAACGGCGAACAGGGCGAACGGGAACGAGTGGAAGGTGACGCGCACCCCGTGAAAAGTTGCGCGCACTGCCCCCTCGAGAGCGGAGACGAACGGACCGTCAGCCTCGCTCTCATAGAGGCTCACGGAAAGCGCTTTGCCATGGACGGGCTTGAGAAGCTCGGTCTGGTAGCCATTGACGTATATCTGGCTTACCGTCGATTCTATCTGCCGCACTCCGGAAGACGCAGACTCCGCGTGCTTGCTCTTATACTCCGCAAGAGCTT
Source organism: uncultured Candidatus Saccharibacteria bacterium (assembly GCA_964626715.1). Taxonomy (GTDB): domain Bacteria; phylum Patescibacteriota; class Minisyncoccia; order Phycocordibacterales; family Phycocordibacteraceae; genus Phycocordibacter. The sequence goes on along the minus strand of CAZVGP010000005.1, from coordinate 655 downwards.
TCTCTACGGCGCTCTGCGCGATGCGGATCGTTGTGTTGGATTGGGTGCTAATGGACTTAATGCGGGCGCGGTACCACGGCGCGGCAAGGACGATGTGTGCGGTTTCCGGCACTGGCGAGACGGTTCCGAGAGCTGTGAGGCTTTTCTTCAAGGCGCCAATCGCCAACGATGCGATGGCGGCGGTATGGCGGCCAGAAACATTCTCAAGAGGCGTCCGTCGCACGTGCGAGACGACAGGCTCTCCATCTTTCTTGGTTTCAGCGATGCAGACGCCTACGTTCGCGCTCCCGACATCGACCAAAAGAGTCCGATGTTCCTTGGACATGGGAGTATTGTACCCCGTTGTGAGGTTTGGCGTCATGGCCTCCTGCGGTTTTCTTAGTAATCGGACGAATCCGAAAAAATAAAGATACCCTAGAAAATTGTGGGTTTGTGTTCAAAGCCATAAAAACCGCAACGCCAAACTCTACAACGGGGTTGTAACGCACTGGATCAGGTTTCAGCTTCTAGGTGTCAGGTTCCAGTTCAAAGTTCAAAAAACTGAAAGCTGAAAGCTGACACCTAAAACCTACCCCAACACTGCCTTTATCCTCCGTATGCCCGCGGCGACTGCTTCTTCTTTTTTGATGTGGAACTTCTTTCCTCCTGCGCCAAG
>CAZVGP010000004.1:0-24804 GCA_964626715.1 uncultured Candidatus Saccharibacteria bacterium | reverse complement strand
GCGCTCGAAATCGCCACGACAATGTGCCCCCTTACCTTCATCGTTCAAGTATACCCCGTGAGCTTAGATAATCTCACTTATAATCAGATATACTAATAGAGTCAAAAATCTCCTTCCTCAGTCTATTGAAGTCAACACCGAATTTGATTTCTTCGGCGCGCGGTCTGGCGAATGGCACTTTTAATTCTTTGATAAATCGCTGATCATTCAAAATAATAACCCTGTCAGCAAGAAAGATAGCTTCCTCAATACTGTGGGTTACAAAAATAATCGTCTTTTTGTGTTGCATCCATACACTAAGTAACCACTGCTGCATTTTGTCCCTCGTGTAAGCATCAAGCGCGCCGTAGGGTTCGTCCATCAGTAAAACTTCGGGGTTGTGAGCTAAGGAGCGAGCAAGGGCAACCCGTTGGACCTGTCCACTAGACAGCTCCCCCGGATATCTGTCCCTTTTGTCTTGCAATTCCGCTAATTGCAAATGTTCTTGAATAATTTGTTCTCGTCTATCTTGTGTATAATTCTCTAATCCAAACGCAATATTTTGTGAGACGGTTAACCATGGGAACACTGCGTACTGCTGAAGCACAACTCCAATCATTTTTGGTATTTTAATTTCTCCAGAAGAGGGAATAAAACGAGCTAGAGCGTTCAAAAACGTCGTCTTGCCACTCCCTGATTTACCAACTATTGCTACAAACTCGCCTTTCTCTGCCCAAAAGTTTAAATCTTTGAGAGCGCAGAAGTTCTGGAAAGACACCGTCAGATTCTTTACCTCTATGTAACTCATTTTGGGGATAGCTTGATCCAAGGGAAAATCTTATTAGAAAGAAATACGAACAATTGGTCTGTTAACGCACCTAAAGCCCCAAGTACAAATAAGGCAGCTACCATTTCATCGATTCGGTATGCTAAAGAAGTGACGGAAATGCGATAGCCAAGACCACTGGAGGCACCGGCAAGCTCTGAAACAAAAACCATAATAAAAGCGATAGCGATACCTGTGCGTATCCCTGCCATAACAAACGGCAGGGTAGCTGGAAATACGACCTCACGAAATACTTTAAGCGACGAATGGGTGAGTAGACTTGCGCTCCAGAGAAAAGCTCTCGGTATTTGTTGGGAGCCAATGTGGGTATTAATCCAAACAGGAAAGAAAGTTGCGAAAGCTATTGAGAAAATTTTCGCTCCATCATCAATACCAAACCAAACTATGATTAAAGGAATAATCGCTACTGCTGGGAGAGGCCGGAGTACCTGAATGATGGGCGAAAGAGCGTTGGCAAAGTTTTTTATTCTCCCTGTAAGTAACCCAACTAATGCACCCGCACTAGAACCTAATACTAAACCTGCCAGAAGCCTCCACAGACTTGCTTGCAGGTCTAATAACAAAGTTCCCGCCTGAACCATCAACCAAAGGGCAACAGCAACCTTGGACGGTGCTGGAAATAAAGCAGGATTAACAAGACCGCTGTCAGAGACAAACTCCCATAAAACAAGAACAAGGACGATCGGTGAGACGAACCATAAAAATCTTCTCATAATCCAACTGCATACGGGGCTACTTCCTTAAGTGATTGCTCAAAGATAACATTCCTAAAATCTGGTAACAGAGTGTCTTGAGTGACCTTGCCGGCGTCCTTGGCCCACTGTGCTTCTTCTTGCATAGCGCTGACAAGCTTATTTGTCAATGCTAGTCGGAATGTAAATTTTGGCAAGATGCTTTTAACGGTGTCCTCATCGATTTTAGTGAAATTAGAGATGATTTGTGCTGATTCCTCGGGGTTTGTTTTTGCAAAGTCCTGAGCTTTTTTTAAGGCATTAAGAAATTTATTAATGGCATCTCTATTTTGATTTATCCATTCCGCGCGCGCCGCCACTAGCATAAATTCGGTGTAGATATCGGCCTCGTCAATAATAAAAAGTTTGCCTGCACCTGTGCGTTGCTCTGCAAAATATGGAAATGGCTCATATATTGCGATACCATCGACACTGCCATTTGCAAGAGCAACCGGAGTATCTTCGGGTTTCATGCTTACAATTTCATACTGTGTTGGTGGTATGTTGTATTTCTCGAAAAATTGAGCCGCAAAAAATTCTGGGCCTGCCCCCACGGAAGTAGCGATTTTTCTTTTCTTGGCAAAATACACTTTAGGGTCAAATGCCTTTTCACCGTCCTTTCTTAAAAGCATCTGAAAGAAAGTTTCGTTTATTTGGCTTAAGATGGAAACGTGTGAACCATTCAGGGTTGCTAAGGTAATTGGAAATTCCCCAACAGTTACTATGTCAAGAGAGCCGCCAAGAAGTGCTTGGAGAGCAAATTTTCCACCCGTAAATTCTTTTAATTCTACTTTCAAGCCTTCTTCCTCAAAGAAATTTTTGTCTGTAGCTATATTCAACAAGCCTGTATCGGGGCCAATTGAGATTCCGACCCGTAAGGTCGGAGAACTCGGCGCTTTATGATTCTGCCAAATGAGAATTGGCGCGAGTAAAACTAGAATTGCAACTCCAGCGATCCACCAAGTATTTTTTGAGAGATAATCGTTCATACGTATTCAATTTCTTACTTATAACTGGACAGCAGACGGCATTACTTCCTTAAGTGGCTGTTCAAAGATAATACTGCTGAAATCTGGCAACGTGGTGTTTTGGGCAACTTTGCCAGTATCCTTGGCCCATTGAGCTTCTCTATTCAAAAATTCTAACAGCTGTGGAGTTAGAGCAACGTGAAAGTCAAAACTATTCCAGATGCCGTCGATGGTTTCTTTGTCGAGCTTGGTATATTTCATCACTACTGACTTTGCTTCCTCAGGATTATTATTAATAAATTTCTCGGCATCTCCCAATCCTTTCAAGAGTTTTTGCAGGTCAGAAGAATCATCTTTGACTGATTCCTTGGCTTCAATAATGTACAGCTCTGAGTATACACTCTCGTCCTTAAACGTGATCGCTGTATCGCCCATTTGTTTTTCTGCAATAAATGCGAAAGGATCAAAAATTGCAATCGCATCTACACTACCGCTCACTAAAGCCGCGGGCATGTCGGATGGATTTTGACTAATGATTTCAATACCATCTTTTTTAATACCAAGTTTATTCAGTAACTCATAGGTGAAAAACTCCGGACCGCCCCCAATAGATGTCGCCAGTTTGCGTTTTTTAGCTTGGAAGTAAGCTTGAGCGGTGTTCAAATTACCGTCTCTTCTTGCAACCGCCCTCACTTCATTTTTTGTCTGTCTAACCACTTGGGCGGGAACTAAAAAGTTGTTTCCTTGCAGAGTTGCCAATGCGACTGGTACGTCTCCAGAAATTGAGAAATCAAGCGAACCGCCTAAAAATGCCTGGAGCGCGAACTTGCCTGCAGTGAACTCTTTCAGTTCAACGTCTAGGCCTTCTTTTGCAAAAAATCCTTCATCTTTTGCCACCATGACTAATGCCATTGCTGGTGAAGTTTGTATGCCGATAGTAACGTGCTTTAAGTTTTCTATCTCTTTTTGTTTGTTTTGCCAAAGAAAGAAACCGACTATAAGTAAAACAACGAGTCCGATACCAAAAAATATTTTCACAGATTTATTCATGAGGTTCTTGAGTTTGTATGGCAATCAGCAAGTTTGCAAACGTTGTTTCGGTTATCAAATAGTACCAGATAAAAGTAGCGAAAACGGTTGGCACCCATGCTCTTCTGGCTGGCTGCTGGCGTTTTGGTAGATGTTATCTCACGGGGTATCCCTGATACATTAAAGCGGAATATCGAAAAAACAACCTTCACAAAGCCAGCGGCCTGTTTGCGGATGCTTGCGAACGTGCCATGCACTAGAAAGACTCTGCCGCGCGCCTCTGCAGTCAGCGCACCAGCCTATTCCCCATTGTGCTTTGTGCCACGCATCTCTCACTTTTTTTGTCGACGGGATTTCCGGATCATGATAGACATCGTTTTGTTTGGGCCGAAGCGCTATGGAAAATCGTTCAACCATAGAGATTTATTTCCTCTTAAGTATTTTATCCAGCAATTTCCGAGTGGAGAGATCCAAGACGACAGCATCAAAATCGAACTGTGCTCTTTAGATTCAACGAACGTACACCGTGCCAAGGACACGCGGATTGGTCGAAGAGAGGTTTTCAAACGACCAGACGCCCGATTGCGAAAGGACGATGTCGAACGTGCTCCCTTTCCCTTGGGCATAGGGCTGCGTGATCGCAGAGTATGCAACGGTGCTCAAGTTCTCCGGCCGCGAACCGACGCGCATCGTGAGAGTGCTTGTGTTCACAAAGTGGACTCTCTCGCCGCTATTCACGGTAACTGTGTCGGGCACAAACACGTGTCCGGTAAAATACACATACGTCACGTATTTCCCGTTCTCTACAATGCGTGCACCTGCGGCTGGAGAAAATGATTTCGCGGCGGGGGCAGCGTTTTGCGGAGTATTCGTGCTCGTCGTTCCTCCGGCGTTACCTTCCGACGCCGGAGCGGACGACTTGCCCGGAAACCAGACAGCGAGAATACCGGCGATGATAACAACGGCAATCGCGGCCCATTGGACAGCACTTACTGATGTGCGGGGAGTTTGGGCCTCGGATCCTTCGGGTCGTGGTGTGTTTTGTTCCATATGAAGCTATGATACAGATTCTATGCGAATTTGCTATATGAGCATCACGAGATGGAGACTTGGGCGTCTTTGAGACACCACGCGAGTATCGCTTTCTGAACATGAAGGCGGTTTTCCGCTTCATCAAAAATAACCGATGCGCCCGATGCCAAAACTTCCTTTGTCACCTCTTCCCCCTCGTGGATCGGCATACAGTGCATGAAAAGGGCATCGGGCTTTGCGAGAGCCATGAGCGCCGCGTTCACTTGATACGGCAAAAACGTTTTCGTGTCTTTGCCCTCCTGACCCATTGAGACCCACGTGTCAGTCACTATCACATCTGCGTTTTTTGCAGCAGCGAATGCGTCATCGGTGAAAATCGCATTCCCGTTCGGTGCCTTTCCAGGATGAAGCGACTTCGGCGCCGCAACGACAAATTGAAATCCGAAAAGAGCCGCTGCCTGTGCAAAGCTTGTCGCGACATTGTTATAGTCTCCGAACCAGGATATTTTCAGGCCAGCAATTGTTCCCTTTTTCTCGTCGATAGTAAGCAGGTCGGCCATGACTTGGCATGGATGCGAATGATCGGTCAGACCATTAATGAACGGGACGGGAGCGTGGCGGGCAAGTTCGACCAGCTGTTCGTGGCTGCTGACGCGCACCATCACTGCATCAACGAAGCGCGAGAGTACCTTTGCCGTATGCTCGGGGCTTTCAGAGCCGGTAATGTGCATTCCCGCCATGTCCATAACAACGGTGTACCCGCCCAGCTGTTTCATCGCGAGCTCGAAGCTGATGCGCGTCCTCGTGGAGCGTTTGTCGAATAGCATAGCAAGGGAAAAACCCTTCAAGAGCTGCGAGGAAGCGTATTTTTGTGCCTTGAGCTCCTTCGCGTGCGCGATGATTCTCTTTAACTCTTTCGGGTCTATCTCGTCGAGATCAAGGAAGTGTTTTGGTGTGTTCATAGTGTGAAGGATAGCGTCGCTGATAGCGATGGTAAAGAGAAAAAGCTATTACTCCTTTGGTAGTGGCTCGGGAGGTGGCGTAGACGCTGGAGGTGGCGTTTCGCGCTTTTGCTCCAAAAGTTTTGCGAGAAGTAGATATGCACCGGGCCCCTTCGGTTTACCCTTGGGCGGAGGTTCGGACCTTGCGCATTGGATTGTTCGTTTTTCCATCGGGATTGTTCGTGAATAAAATAAAACAGCCTCGTTTGAGGCCGTTTGGAAATTTTCGTTCAGGAAAACAAAAGCTCGCAGACAGCCTCAAACACTAAGGCCGCGACGACGAACGATGACAGAAATCAAACACTGCATACCGGGGGAAGCATATAGTCTCTGCCATAAACTGTCAACTGTGGAAAACACTGGAACCCGCTACCCGACATCTAAGAGATCCCCGGAACAGGAAAATTTTGACAGAATGACCGCACTTCTCCACGGATTTTTTTGAGTTCCTGATTATGTATGAGTTCTGCTTTGAATTTTTCGACGTAAGCAACACGCTCCTTCGAGTCCATGGGGAGCCGGTACGAACTAACAGCACGAACCGAGCGTGCAATCCACTCGCCTACTTTTTCCATCTCTTTCTCTTTCATCCCGCGCGTAGTGAGAGCTGGCGTTCCGAGTCTGACTCCGCTCGGATAAAATGGAGAACTGGGATCCTTCGGGATCGTGTTTTTGTTTGCGGTCATGCCGCCTGCTTCCAAAGCGTCACTGGCAAACACGCCACCGCCGGGGCCAAAAACAGGAACCAAATCAAGAAGCAGCAGGTGATTTTCGGTACCGTCCGCGACAAGCTTCAATCCGTTTTTCTTGAGACTCTCTGCCAACGCTTTCGCATTAGCGACTATCTGATGCCCGTAAGCCTGAAACTCCAGAGTGCCCGCTTCTTTGAGAGCGATCGCGATTGCGGCGGTTTGATGGTCATGAGGCCCTCCTTGAAGCCCTGGGAACACGGCCTTGTCGATTTTTGAACCAAGTTCGGGATCTTTCGCAAGGCCGCGATCAGTAACCATGATCATGCCGCCGCGCGGACCGCGCAACGTTTTGTGAGTGGTGGTCGTTATGATGTGCGCATGCGGAGCGGGGCTCGGGTGTGCTCCCGCTACGATGAGTCCTGCGACGTGTGCGATATCAGCCGCAAAGTATGCGCCGACAGAATCGGCAACTTCGGCAAATTTGTCATATTCGTACTTGAAGACGTACGCGGTCGCTCCGGCCCAGATGAGTTTCGGCTTGTGCTCCTTGGCAAGCGCCCACACTTCGTCCATATCGATACGGCCGTCTTCTTTCACGTGGTATGGGATGCTTTTGTAGAAAATCGCGGTTGCCGAGACTTTCCACCCGTGTGTAAGATGACCCCCATCAGGCAGATTCAAGCCCATGATGGTGTCCCCGGGATTGCAGGTTGCGAGATACACGGCCAAGTTCGCCGGGCTTCCTGAATACGGCTGGACGTTCGCATGCGGAACGCCGAATAATTTCTTTGCGCGCTCAATCGCCGCAAGCTCGACCTGATCAATGAATTCATTGCCGTTGTAGTAGCGCTTGTGCGCGTAGCCTTCCGAATATTTATTGGTGAGAATCGAACCCATTGCTTGCATGACAGCCGGTGAGGTGTAATTCTCGGAGGGAATGAGTTCGAGTCCGTCCTTTTGCCGGCTCGCTTCGTGAGCAATGATGTCAGCTATCTCCGCATCTTCTTTTTCTATGAAAGGATATTTCATAGCCACAATGATACGGCCTTCCACACTTCTTCGGCAACTTTCTCGGGAGTCTGCGTGCCATCAATGACGACGCTTTCCGCTCCGTCGTGCACGTGAGCAAGAAACCCCTTCCGCACGCGCTCGTGAAACTCGAGAGGACTCGTGTCGAACGGGGTCAGCGCGCCTCGGTTCTTGATGCGCCCTTCGACCACTTCCGTCGGGACATCGAGAAAGACATAGTGCGGCAGGTCGGCGCCGACGATGTGCGCGGAAAGTGTCTGAAGCACGGGCAGGAGATCTGCCCGGTTCCGGCCGTAGATTTGATACGCGACCGTCGAGAGGCCAAACCGATTCGAGATGACGGTCTTTCCGGCACTAAGCGCGGGACGAATAACCTTCTCCATTAATTCCGCCCGAGCAGCAAGAAAAAGCAGGAGCTCCGCCTCGGTCGTCAAAGGCGTCGCCCTTTGCGAGAGGATGATGGAGCGGATCTCGACTCCGGTATCGGTGCCGCCGGGCTCTCGAGTGAAAATCGCGCCTTGCAATTCCGCCCGCTTCTCGAGAATTTCTATCTGCGTGTCCTTGCCGGAGCCGTCCAAGCCTTCTATCGCGATGAAAACGCCCTTCATCTTCGCAGTATAGCGCCTGACTTTGATTTTCTCTCTACACCCTATACCCTATAGCCTAGCTGCTTCATATGCGCCAATACAACAGTGTACTGAAAAAAGTCTTCGAAGAAGGGGTAGACCGCGAAGGCCGGAACGGCAAGACCCGCTCGCTTTTCGGTCTTCAGATGCGCTTCGATATGGCCGACGGGTTTCCTGCGGTAACGACAAAAAAGCTTGCGTTCAAGGCGGTTAAGAGCGAACTTTTGTGGTTTTTAGAGGGAAGTTCCGACGACAACCGCCTCAAAGAATTGAACGGGAGCGAGCGGACCATCTGGACCGACAACGCTGAAGCGCCGTACTGGAAGCAGAAAGCAAAATTCCCGGGAGACTTGGGGCGTATCTACGGCGTGCAGTGGAGAGCGTGGCAAAAGCCGGACGGCACGACAGTTGATCAGCTTGCGCGCGTCATCGAGATGATCAAAAAGGACCCGACATCGCGCCGCCTCATCGTAACCGCGTGGAACCCGGGGGAATTGGATGAGATGGCTTTGCCGCCTTGCCACATGTTCTTCCAGTTTTTTGTCGCGGACGGGAAACTTTCCCTTTTCATGCATCAGCGTTCCTGCGACATGTTTCTCGGCGTACCGTTCAACATCGCGTCGTATTCGCTTCTTCTCCACATGGTCGCGCAGGCCGTAGGTCTTGAGCCCCACGAATTCGTGCACTCGTTAGGCGACACGCACATCTACCACGAGCATTTTGATGCCGTCTCTGAACAGCTTTCGCGCGAGCCTCTGCCGCTTGCGACCCTGAAACTGAATCCCGCTGTCAAAAACATCAACGATTTCACAATGGAAGACATCGAGCTTGAAAACTACCAGTCGCACCCGCCTATAAAGGCAAAAATGGCGGTGTGATATACTAGCCGAATGAAAGCAAAATCCCGTACATTCACAGCGGTCTTGAAAAAGGTGAAGGGCGGCTACACCGCGTGGATCGAGGAAATGCCCGGCGTCATTTCCGAAGGCAAAACGCGCAGAGAAACTGAAGCGAATGTGAAAGATGCCCTTGAACTAATGCTCGAAACGAACCGCATTATGTCTTTTAAGGACGTAACGGGCGACGTGGAAAGAAGCGAGATATCAGTCCTGACTCCTGCGCTTTGACATGAAACGGGCGAAGCTGATCGCCCATCTTTTACAACACAATTGCGTCCTGCTGCGTGAAGGCGCTAAGCATTCCATATTCCGGAATCTTGCGACGGGCACACAGGCTTCCGTGCCACGCCATGCGAATCTTTTAAGTGCGACGGCAAGCGCCATTTGCAAACAACTTGGCGTTCCGCAGCCGCCGCGGTAATATTTTCTTTCATGGCCTTGTCTGATAAAAAGATTTTGGAGCATATGAAAGCGGGCTCCGTAGTCATCGAGCCGTTTGATCGAAAGAATCTGGCGACTTCAAGCTACGACGTAACGCTGGGCGAGTGGTACTTCCGCGAGCAGCCGCCGATGGGCCACAAGAAAGTCTTCAATGTCTATAGTAAAAAAGATACGGAAATCGTGTGGGATACGAAGCCGCACCGCGCAAAACCCGCAAAAGAGGCATTGAAGAATTTCAACTTCGTATTCGATGGCATCCGACCGGATGACCTCGTTATCCTTCTTGAGCCGGGTGAGACCATCCTTGCGCACACTAAAGAGTTCGTCGGCGGGCGCGATACGGTAACCTCGATGATGAAAGCGCGTTCGTCTCTCGGCCGTGATTTTATAAATGTCTGCAAATGCGCCGGTTGGGGAGACGTCGGGTACACGAACCGCTGGGTCATGGAGATTTCGAACGCTTCCCAACACTACATCATCCCTTTGGTCGTCGGGCGTCGCATCGCGCAGATGGTTTTTTTTGACGTAGGTCCGATTGCCGCATTCGACTACACCAAAGGGGGCAAATACCAATCCACAACCAGTGTGTCGAAGCTCAAGAAGATGTGGAAACCAGAAATGATGCTCCCGAAACTGTGGGCCGATCGCGACATCAGGAAAAAACAACCGTGGCACCGAGAACGCGGAACTACGCGGAACAAACGCGGACAGTCGCGGGAAAAATGAACGCACGCGGTACGCCGAGAGTAAGTGCGATAGCCGCGATAAGTGGAAAAAACCGGGGACTCGGCAAGAACAACGAACTCCTCTTCAAGATCCCGGAGGACATGAAACGCTTTCGGGAGTTGACAATGGGACATCCCGTCATTACCGGCCGGAAAAATTTTGAATCGATGGGGCGGCCGCTTCCCGGCCGCTCTAATATTATCGTCACACGCGACACGGGCTATCATCCAGAAGGTTGCATCGTCGTTCACTCAATAGAAGACGCGATTTCAAAAGCGCGCGAGCTGGACGACACAGAGGTTTTTATCATCGGCGGAGGAGAGATATACAAAGCGGCGCTTCCCTACACAGATCGGCTGTATTTAACACTGATTGATGCAGAAAAAGATGCTGATGTTTTTTTCCCGGATTATTCTGAATTCAGAAAAATAATTTTAGCAGAAAAACACGAGAACGAAGCCATCCCGTATACTTATCTGACCCTCGAGCGCTAGGAAAACTATTCTCTCATTCGCACGAATGAGAGAATAGTCGAGATAAAATCCTTAAATTATTTTGTCTTCCAGGGGACGTTCTTAAGGAACGGAGCAAAAATATCCTGCTCCGGAGAAATCTCGAAGGGTTCCGAGTTCTTTTTGTGTGCATCTTTTATGTAGGGAACATCGCGCATTCGAACGAGCGGCGTCTGCTCGTTCGCTTCTCCCATGGCTAAGACCGCCGCGGCTGCAAGAGAATCCGGCAGGTTCACTTGGCTCCCGCCGCTTTCGTTTCCCAGCAAATCTTTCCGGTTCCGATTGTCAAACAGTGGCTCAAATCCTGCCCATGAGAGCGCGAATCCGACAACTCCCTGCCGTAAGGGATGGCTTCGTGAATCAGTAATCACAAGATACAGATTTTTTACTCTGTACGTTTCTTTGAACCATTCCAAAAGTTTTTCAGCGGTTTCTTTCGGCTTTTCCGGCCAGAGGATATAGTAATCGCCAAACGGATCAATGCCCGCGGAAGGAATAAGAACACCGTTTGTGATAGTGTGCATCACGGCTCCTCCCGGAGTTTCAGAGCGCTCCAAATACCGCTCTGCCTCCTGTTGTGTTAGTTCGTCTTTGCTTTTTTCAGTTTTTAAAATACATCTTCCCTGCCAAATTGAAACAACCTTGGAGGAAATCGCGACAACATCGTGCTCTTGCAGGAAAAGAGAAGACGATTTTATTTTTGAAAGGAGATCGTCTTTCGGCGGTTTAAGAACTTCAAGAGTAAAAGATACTACTTCCATTCCTTTGCCTCTTTTTTATTGCTTTGGCTCTTTGTCAAAGTTTGGTCGAGCCCATGAACTTATTCCACATTATCCCTCGTTGAACGGGCAACATTTTTACTTGCCTTTGAAGGAGGAAGGATTTTCGCCAGAATTAGCAAGGTGTATGCCAAGATCCGACCTATGGCTTCGGTTGTTCCTTTATTAATCCTCTCTCTCAGGTTGGGAGAAGAAACGGCGGGCGTGGCTTCCGGCATCTCGTTGCTCATTTTACGTCCACACCCATCGAGCGGGCGGTGCCGGCGATTATTTTTTCCGCTTGCGCAACGTCTGCGGTATTCAAATCCGGCATCTTTTTCTCGGCGATTTCCCGAAGTTGAGCTTTTGTAATGGAGCCGGCTTTCTCTTGCGGAACTTTTCCGGAGCCTTTTTCAAGGCCGGCGACTTTCAAAATAAGGCGCGACGCGGGAGACACCTTCACGATGAAAGAAAACGAACGGTCGTCGTAGACGGAAAGCTCCACCGGAACGATGTCGCCCATCTGTGCCTTGGTTTTCTCGTTGAACTTCGTTACGAACTCGCCGATGTTGACGCCGGCGGGGCCGAGTACGGTGCCCACGGGTGGTGCAGGCGTCGCTTTGCCTGCAGGAATCTGGAGTTTTATTTTCTTTACGAGCTTTGCCATGATACGAATATATTACGAATTACGACGAATGATACGAATGGGACGCAAATAACTGATTCCGGAAATTGACAAGCAATCCTAGCTTAATTTTTGATGCTTGTAAATATCGTTGTACCTGCACATAATCAGCCTTAATGATAATTGGTTTGGCTTTGAGCTCAATAAGTATCGAACCTTCCACCACAAAGTCCGCGGTGTTGGTGAAAGTATTTTTGATCAGTGGAAGCGGTAATGGCTTTTCACGCTCAAAAGATATCTTTTCTTCAATGAGGAGATGAGCTAGCGCATCACCGTATTGTTTTTCTCTACAATAACGTCCGAGCGTATTGTGTATATGAAACAACAAGCCGTTCAGTCGATACGAAAGCTCGCGATACAGAATCTTTCCATTCGTATCATTTGCATGCATTCGTATATTGGTATCACACTTAGAGCTTGCGGACTTGGAGGAAGTCGAGCTCGACCGGCGTTTCGCGCCCGAACATCGAGACAAGCACCTTCACCTTTCCCTTCTCCTCGTCTATCTCGCCTATTTTGCCTTCGAGATCCTTAAAGGGCCCATCCGATACAATAACTGGCTCACCGACCGTGAGGTCGATCTTGTGCTTTGCGGTGTCCGTGGACATACGCTTGAACATCGAATCCATTTCTTCTTGTGTGAGAGGAACAGGCGTGACGCCGGAGCCGACGAACCCGGTCACGCGCGGAGTGTTCCGGACCACGTACCAGCTCTCATCATCAACGATCATGTCGACCAAGATGTAACCGGGATAGATCTTCTCCTCGACCGTCTGGCGCTTGCCGCCGACGACCTTTATCTTCTTTTCTGTGGGGATGACGACGTTGAAAATCTTGCCCTGCATGCCTAACGACTCGATGCGCTGTTTTAAATTGCGCTGAACCGCATTCTCATATCCGGAATACGTGTGGACCGCATACCACGCCCTCGTCCCTGTCGCCTGTTTGCTCATGTTAGTGTTGCTTGAGAAGGAGTATGTTCTGCAGACCGAACGTAAAGATGAAATCGAATCCGCCGAGAAGTATGGCGACAAAAATAGAGATGCCAATCACAAGCGCCGTATAGGCGATGGCTTGGTTCCTCGTGGGCCAGGAGACGTGCGTGAACTCTCCGCGGACCGCTTTGATGTATTCGAGAAGTGGTTTCATCCCGTTAGAGGTAAGACGCCGGGGGCGTCTGTACGTTAGCGAGTGTTTTGTAAGCATTCGAGAACATGCTGGGCAGTATGACGTATCAACTTCGATTGACTCTACCAACCTCTAACGGGATTCATTCTATTAAAAAAGCCCTGCGCGGGCTTTTTTAAGGATACCTGATACGCGAACCGCAGTCAAGCTAGCGGATCTCGTAGGAAATCGTCACGTCAACGGTAATCTCGTTTTGGCCCGTGGGAACCTGCGGGACGGTCGAAGCAGAAGAGGCTCCTCCCAGTGCTTCTGCTCTTGCGTATGGAATCGGGTAGCCGCCTCCGCCCTCGGAGTAGCTGGCGACGCGCACCAGTCGGACGTGCAACTCTTTCGCGAGCTCGGTCGCCTTTCCGCGCGCATCGTCGATCGCCTTCGTGCGTGCTTGCGCTTGGAGGGCATCAGGATTCTCGATCGTGAAGTTAGGGCCGTTTAAGTTTGAAATGCCCGCCGCCCCGAGCGCTGTCACCACATTCCCCACGCTGTCGAGATTACGGATTTTTACCATCACGGTCTGTGACGCCGTGTAGCCGATTATTTTCTGCTCATTGCCGTTATAAACGCAGGGCATCGCGCCATAGCAGGGCTGGGAAGACGAATAGCGCGGATAGACATTGTATGAACTTGTCTGGACGTCTTTGTCGGCGATAGCGAGAGTCTTGAGAGCGGCGAGAGACGCGTTCACTTTCTTTGCCGCCGCATCCTGCGCCGCCGCAACGGTTTCAGCGTCTTCTGAAACAGTAAATGAAACTGTCGCGAGATTTGGAACGGCAGAAACCTTCCCTTCCCCGTTCACGGTGATGACGTTCTGCGGGGCGGTGGTAGGCGCGTCAAAGTTAATAAGCGTGTTCAGTGCCTGCAGTGCTACCAGAACCGTTGCCGCGATGAGGAACGCGGCCGCGAGTTTCGCGACCAATGGATTTCTCAGGATTCCTGATGTTTCGTTATTCGCGTCGTTCATCATGGATTGTTAAGTTCGGAAGGCATTGTATCACAGATGCGCGATACGGATGACTGCAAAAAGCACGGCAGCACCAAGGAGCGTCATGGCGGTCGTCAAGAACTTCGGATGCCGGTGGTGGGACTCTGGAACCAAGTCGCTTGCACCGATGTAAAGAAAGAAGCCGGAGAATACGGCAAGAATGATGGCAAGAACGTTTTCGGGAAGCGTGAAAAAAAGAGTCGAGGCGGCACCAAGGACAGGCGCGAGCGCGTCAACAATGAGCCACCGGAGGGCATTTCTCCGCTCACCTTTGTTCTTGAGGATGAGATTCACCGTATTGATGCCATCGGAAAAATCATGGGTCAGGACGGCAACCGTAACCACGAGTCCGATTGCCGCCGAGACCTGGAATGCGAGCCCGATCGCGACGCCATCGAGGAAACTGTGGAATGAAAGGCTCGCCGCGCCCAACACTCCCCGCTCCGGCAAGGCATGTACCTCGTGTTGCATTTCGTCCTCGCTTGCGTGTGAAGAAAAATTTATGAAAACGAGCCTGTCGAGGACAAGGTAGAGCAGAAAGCCGCCCCCGACCCAGAAGGTGACTGCGCTGGGATCAAAAAACTTCTGTCCAATGGCGATCGATTCGGGAAGCAGATCGAAGAGCGCGACACCGACGACCGCCCCGGCGCTGAAGCCTAAGATGAGATGCAGCTTGTCTCTGAACCGGAGCGCGAACAACCCGCCGACCAAGGTCGAGACGAACGTCGCAGCGGCGATGACGAGAACCATGAAAAAATGAAAGAACTACCTACCGGACTCACTTGCCTCTCGCGCCGGGGCGGCGGTTGCCGACCCGCGCATCGCCGAATTTTCCCACGCCGTACTTTTGCGGCGGGAACCTTTGCTTCTGATACGCTTTGTCCCACGGGTTTGGTTTTTTCATACGCCCATCATACCAAAACGTGCCTCTTCGACGCGCGCTTCTGCCGTGGCAGGGGGTATGCGAAACCGGTCTCCGGAAGCGTGAGCGGTATGAGCGTGTGAAGCTCCCATCCCGGCCCGTCTTTCTTGAGAATCGCGAGATTGTCGAAGAAGGTTTCAAAGCGGGGAGACTCTATGACCCCGAGATACCGCTGGATGTGGCGCGACTGCCGCCTCGTCAGAAACCGGGCGATCGACGTGTGCAGCTTGTTCCCTTCGAGAGGATTCTTGGGGATCCACTCCGCATTGCCATTCAAAATCTTAAGGGTCCGACGGGCGAGTGCCACCGCCTCGGGGCTTTTCGAAACATCAACGTAGATCGTGCGGAAGCCGAAATGTCCGAAGCCGGAGAGTGTCAGGGGAGCCGCGCGTTCGCCTTTGGCGAACGCGCGTAAAATCCGCTCAACCTCTTTGATGCGTTCGTTGTCCGCTTCGAACGGCGGCTTCACGGTGATGTGGGGCGGGATGCGCTCGGAAAGAGGAAGCGTGTGGTAGCGGCGCGCAAGTTCGCGGGTGATGCGCTCATGGAATGCGCGCGCATCTCCCGAAAGCAGATGGGCGATAAGGTACTTCATACCATTAGAGATAGGAAACGCCGCGAGGCGTTTCCGAGGAGTAATGCGGAGTATTTATTTCCGTACAACCATCGCGAAAATGGCGGCTGGTTGCAAACGCTACGGGTAGTACCTCTAACGGGATTCAACACAGTAAGTATACCGGCGTAAAACAGGCATATCTTCCGTCGTGTGGAAAATCCGGCTACGAAATCCTCCTCGTCCGTACTGACGACACGTACGCCGCGAAGATACAGAGAAGCCCGATGGAGCCGGCCACGAACTCGGGGACCGGAACGATGAGACTCGCGAACATCGAAAGCGCGAGGCCGAAAATCGCCCAGTACGCACCGTGCTCTATGAACACCAAGGAATCAAGCGTGCCGCGTTCCGTCATATACACCGTGAGCAAGCGGACAAAGTATGCGCCGATGCCGAGCCCCACGACGATGAGCGGTATCAGCGTGGTCAGGGCGAACGCGCCGACCACGCCATCCAAAGAGAACGCCGAATCGAGGATGTTGAGGTAGACAAAGAGGCCGATCCCGTGAGCGGCGGTGTGCTCGCCACTCAGGGAAAGTACATGCATGGCGCTTTCAATGACGACGGAGAGACCGACACCGATGATTCCCGCCACGATGATCGGGGCACGCACAGAAGGATCGGCAAAAAACGCGAGTGCGGAAAGAAGTATGAGAGTAATAACGATCTCTAATGCCTCGATATCCCCGAGTGCGGAGAGCCGCCGTTCCACCCCATGAATCCAATGCACGGTCTTTTCTCTGTCAAGAAAGTAGCGCAAAGATACCATCGAAAGAAATGCGCCACCGAACGCAGCTATCGCGTAGCGCGCCTCTCCGATCAAATCTCCGTATGCCCGTCCGTCGGCAACGGCAAGCTTCGCGACAATAAGCGGCGATGCCCATGCAGTCACCGAGACGATGAGAACCGGCAGGACGAGCCGCGTGCCGACAACGGCAATCGCAATCCCCCACGTGAGAAATCGCTTTCGCCACAGCGGGCTCATGCGCTTCAAGACTTTCGCGTTCACGACCGCGTTGTCGAAGGAGAGCGCGATTTCAAGAAGGGACAGGACGGCGACCGTGAAAAATGCAGAAAAGCCGCTCCACCAAAACACTAATCCGAGAACGCCGAGCGAAACGAGTGCCGGAACGATGAAAAACCGCGACATGCCCTAGATCTTCTCTTTGCTTTCGGAGAAAAAGACTCGGCGTTTCGGGATACCAAGCGCCGTGAGGCGCGACACGAGGAACAATTTCATCGCGCGCTCGCTTTCGAAGCGCCGGCGTTTCCCATTCTCGAGAACCGCCCATTGCCCGACAGCTCGCAGAACGTCGATCTTATTGAAAACGATGTGCGTCACGCCGTTCAAGCGGATGGCGCGCTCGAGAAGGCCCACGTCAAGCCAGTTGACTTGCCGCGCTCGCCCGGTCGTCGCTCCGTATTCTTCGCCGATTTCGCGTATCTCATTGAACACTTCCCCCGCAGGCTGGAATTTCTTGTTGCCCACGTACGTTTCATAGACTTTTGAAACGCCCCATACCTCGCGAATTGCCTGCGGCGGAATGGCGTTTAGGGTCGCGCCGCCGACCATGCAGTGGCTCGAGGTCACGAACGGGTAATCGCCCCAGTCGATGTCAAGCCCGAAGCCCTGCGCGCCTTCGCCGAGGATTCGCACGTTTTTCTTTCCGAAAAATTCATCGTAGAGATCGACGAGGTAGGGCTTGAGGACCTTCACGGATTCTGCGCGAATGCCGGTCCGTCCGTACTTGTCGCGGTATGCGGGGCCGTTCCCCCGTTTCGTGGTGCCGATTCTTTTGTCCTTGTTGTCCTCGTGTTTATGGGCTTCAGTGATAACGTGCGCGTTTCTCGCGATAAAAATCTTCCCTTTCGTTCTCACGCCGCCCGCTTCGAGTTCCTTGATCTCTTTCAGAAACTGCACGGGATCGACAACGCAGCCGTTCCCGATGACGGAACGGATGCCCCAGAAAACCCCCGCGGGAATCTGATGCGTCACGAATTTCTTTCCGTTGTGAAAAATCGTATGCCCCGCGTTCCCGCCGCCGTTATAGCGGAGGACATGCGTATACTTCCTCTTCGTACACAAAAAATGGGTTACCTTCCCCTTGCCGGTGTCACCGTATTGCAAATCAACAACGATGTCGGCTTTCATCCTGTTGTAGAGTTTCGGCTTGCGCTCACGCGCGAACAGCCGGTGGGTAAGCTGGCACACGCATCCAGCATGGCTCGAACGAGTGAAGTGGGGTTATTCGAAGAATAAGCCGAAACCTCACAACGGGATCCACATTGGTAGATGGTAGCATGCCGTTCTCAATCTACAAATCTTATTTTCAAGTTAAGCAAGAGTTCTGTGAGAGAATGCAACCGTAAAGCCGACGCGACCTGTAAGTCGTCCAGGCGTCTCCACCGGCATGCGTGAAAGAACGGATCGTCTGAAAATGACGTTACGTTGAGCCTATCCCCACGAGTCGAGCCGTTTCACCGCGTGCGAGTCAGAGAGTCCCGCCAAAAGCTCCTGCATACTCTTTCCGAAAAGGGGATGCATCACCTGTGGAGCAACCTCGGAAAGCGGCGCGAGAACAAACCTGCGTTCATGCATGCGTGGGTGCGGAATCGTGAGCGAATCCGTTGCCACGACCAAGTCGTCGTATAACAGTATGTCGATGTCGATTTCCCGCGGCGCGTTCCGCGCCGCGGGTGTCCGACCGAGCTCCTTTTCAATCCTTTTTATTGCGCCCAGGAGCTCCACCGGTAAAAGTTTCGTTTCAAGAACAAGCGTGCAATTCAAAAACCACGGCTGGTCTGCGAATCCGATCGGCTCTGTTTTATAGAGAGATGAAATAGCCCCGACAGAGCCGAGCGTGCGAAGTTTTCCTATCGCTCTCTCGATGGTGCCGCGCAGATCGCCGACGTTCGATCCGAGCCCGAGGTATGCGGTTGCCATGTTTCTAGCGCGAGCGGGTGATGCGGACGCCCGCCCAGGCTCCTTTGCGTTTTTGCATCGGTTTTTGCTTGCGAAGGAGAAGCGTCACGCGCCTCACCGGGAACGCTTTGAGAATCTGCCGCGCCAGATCCTCCGCAAGCGTTTCAATGAGAAAAGAGGTGTTTTTCTCTATGCGCTGCTTCATGAGCGCGTGGACAGCGCGGTAGTCTACCGCGTCCTTCATCACACCGCTTCGCGCAGCCTTTCGGACATCGACCCCAAGCTCAACATCAACGATGAGTGGCTGCTTCGTGCGCCGCTCGTTCGGAAAAATCCCGATGGAGCAATCGAAGCGGCACTCTTTGAGAATCAGCGTATCCATGGGAGTGCATATTCTACGCGCGAGCTATCGCATCGGCAACGTGAAGCGCCCGCGTGCATTCCTTCACATCATGCACGCGCACGTACGAGGCGCCATTGAGGCGCGCCGCGACGATGGCGGCGATCGTCCCCTCGAGGCGTTCGGTCGCTGGAAGATTGCCGGTGAGGGCCCCGATGAAGGACTTCCGCGAGGGTCCGACGAGAATCGGGAATCCGAGGTCGGTGAACTCGTGCAGGCGTTTCAGGATAGTGAGATTGTGCTCGATCGTTTTGCCGAACCCGATGCCGGGATCGAGGATAATTTTTTCAATGCCGGCTTTTTGCGCCAGCGCTACCTGCATTCTAAAAAATTCTTTGATGTCTCCAATGACATCGTGGTACTGCGGATTCTCCTGCATCGTTTTTGGTTTTCCTTGCATATGCATGAGGATGACGGGAGCGCGCGCGGCCGCCGCGGCCGCGCGCATCTTGGGATTCGTGAGGCCCGTAATGTCATTCACCATTGTCGCCCCTGCCGCGAGCGCCTCTTCAGCGACGTGCGGTTTATAGGTGTCTATCGAGATGGGAACGGCGATCTCTTTCACAATACGCTCGATGACGGGAATCACGCGGCGCAGCTCCTCTTCCTCGGAAACTGGCTCGGAGCCGGGGCGCGAGGATTCACCGCCGACATCGATGATGTCAGCGCCTTCCGCCGCCATGTCGCGTGCGCGCGACATGGCGGCGGCAACACCGAAATAGTTCCCCCCGTCCGAAAAGGAATCGGGAGTGACGTTCAGAATGCCGACAATGTTAGTTCTCCCTAACACGCCGTCGAAAGAGCTTCGGGGAAATACGCGCGGCACACGCCGTCAAGAAAGCCCCACAGGGCATCGCGCCCCGCGCTCACTCCCTCTTCCACTTTTTTCTGCAGTGCATCGGTCGTCGCGAACGTATCAATGATGCGCCACCATGCGCCCGCATGCGTAACGTCCGCTGCCATGTGGACGCGGAAAAACTCCGTTCCGCGTTCGTCTGAAATATCGTAATGTTTTTCAAGCCCAGCAAGCTTGCTTGCGGCCACAGCGGGAATCTGCGATTCGTACGCCGACAAGGCGCCGATGCCGGAGAGCGTCCCCTCTGCGCAGACTCTCGTGAGCGAGCTCAAAGCCGCTTTCGTTTCCGGAAGCGCTTCGGACGTTTCCACGTTTTCGCGCACACAACCTATCGCTTCAGCGAAGCGCAGCCACAACTCCCGGTGGTTTTTCTCTCCGTATTCCTCGTCATGCAAGTTATCCGAGAGAGTTTGCCGCACGGACGGATCGTCGCAGCCGGTGTGCACGCGAGAGAGAAGGCGCGGAAAATGCTTCTCGAGGTGATAGTACTGCTTCGCATACTCCCGCATCACGCCAATCGGCAACGTGCCTGCCGTCCAGTGCTGATAAAACGGGTGCGTCAGAAGGTGTTTCTCCGCGATAATGCCCGTGAGGCGGGCAACGAACGGTGAAGCGTGTGGCATGTCAAAAATAAAACGTGATTTCTAAAACTAGCATGAGTATAGCATCCTGCTATATATACATCGGGGTGTCTAATCGGAATCAAACCGGAACGAGGGTGATCGACGGGGCTCGAACCCGTAACAACCAGATCCACAATCTGGGGCTCTACCAATTGAGCTACGACCACCATTCAGGCACTGACAGATCTGGGCTGCAAGAGGCCCTTCTCTCGTCCTTCATCATAATGGTGAACGAGAAAATAACAATTGTGACATGGCCACGCGCGACTCTCTAAATTTATTTCCTTCTATGGTTCTACCCCGACCTGCTTAAAAGTCCACTGAAACACTCATTCCACCAAAAAGACTGCCGCTCCTTCTTTAGTACGCTTCGAGAATTTGATCGCTGCATCATCGCCCTTTTTCGCAGAGGCGACGTCCTCGTGATTGATCTGCATCGAGGAGATAACCTCCTCGAATTCATCGTCTCCCTTCTTCACCTTGATTTTATCGCCTTTCGAAAGCGACCTCGTGAGTTTGATGACCCCCACCCCGATTTTGTCGTACCAGTGCGTGATGGTCCCCACTCGCTTGTCTTTTTTATCTTTGCCCATATGAAGACATTAAGACCAATAAACCTCTTGAAGTATACTACGCCGGTGCCCGGGAGAGGACTCGAACCTCCACGCCCTTGCGGGCTTATCCACCTCAAGGATAAATGTCTACCAATTTCAACACCCGGGCAGGTGTCTATATTCTAAGTATTTCCCAGCTTTTTGCAAACAAACCGATTAACCTTTCGCCATTCCCTCCGCATTTTCTGCGTGCGCCGAATCCGTTTCAGTTTCAGCAACAGCTGCATCCGCTCCCTCCTTTTCGCTTCCGGTCGAGAGCGACATCTCACTCATGTTGCGCAGTTGCCTCCGGATCTCGCGCGAGGCCTTGTCGCGGATGTAGTAGAGCTTTGCGCGACGGACTTTCGAGCGCCGGACGACTTCTATCTTGTCTATCATCGGCGAGTAGAGCGGAAATATTTTTTCAACACCCACTCCGGAGAGCGTCGCTCGGACCGTGAACGTCGCTCCCGCTTCGGTGCCGTGCTTCCTCGCTAAGACCAGCCCTTCAAAGACTTGCAGACGTGTTTTCCCTTTTTCTTCGATCTTCTGATGCACACGCACGATGTCGCCCGCCCGGATATCAAGCTTCTTCCTTTCTTCGACGTTTACCGAAGAGAGCGTTTTTGCAGGAATCGCAATCGTCATAGAAGCGTTAAAATATCACGCTATTCTCCTTTCCGCAAACCGCGTTTATGCGTGTAGTTCCTGCTCCGCCTTCTGGAAATCTTCAGGAAGCGGAGCCTCAAAGGTTTTTTTCTCTCCGGACGGAATGGTGAGTGAGAGCCGCCATGCGTGAAGCGCCGGACGGGAAAAACCGAGAAGGCAGGGCCGCTTGGGCGCGTAGAGGGAATCGCACACGACCGGATGATGAATCGCTTTGAGATGCACGCGGATCTGGTGCGTGCGGCCGGTGTTTGGGCGAACGAGAAGCAAAGAGATGGCTTCGCCGGTTTGCCGGTCTGCACCGCGCCGCAACACTTCCCATTCGGTTACCGCGGCGCGTCGCTTGCCGCCGCCCGGCTCGGCAGACCAGCGCGGAGGCGTTGTGCGCGTGCGGCGTATTTCCGCTTCTATCACTTCGCTATCTTTCTTCGGGTGGCCATAAACGAAAGCCTGATACTCCTTTTGAACGGAGCGGCTCTGGAACTGCGCTTTAAGAAATGCATACGCAGCGGAGGTCTTCGCCACGATCATGACTCCCGAGGTGGTGCGGTCAAGGCGGTGCACGATTCCCGGGCGCTCTACCGTTTCACCCTGCGGCGAGAGCCACGGCTCCCCCACGCTGCGCGTTTCAGGAAATTTTTTAAGCACCCACTCGGCAACAGAGGGCTCGACGGTGCGCCCATCGGAGTGGACGATGAGCCCCGCTGGCTTATTGATAACAAGCACATAAGCATCTTCGTATATGATTTCCGGTTTCATACCTGTATCGCTACTCCCGAATCCATTCTGATGTTCTCAAGAACATTAGAATGGATTCCGAGGCTCACGTCCCCTTCCGGCGCTCCCTGCCCTGGAACTCCTTGAAAATCTTTTCGAGCTCCTCGCTCGAAAAATCCGGCCAGAGGGTGTCGGTGAAAAAGAGTTCGCTGTAGACGCTCTGCCACGTCAAGAAATTCGACAGTCGCTTTTCTCCGCCGGTCCGGATGATGATATCAAGGTCAGGCATGCCGGCAGTCCATAGGTGTTTCGCGAACGTCTCTTCGGTAATCTCTCTTTCGCCTTCCGCGACAAGCTCCGAGACGACATGCAGGATTTCAGGTCTGCCACCATACGAAAGGCAAATGAAAACGGTACCTTGTGAGAAATCGGCGGTTTTCGCTTCGGCTTCTGCTATGAGCGCTTGGATTTTTTCCGGAAAACGCTCTTTCTGTCCGGCAATCTTTATACGAAAGCGTTTTTCTTTCGGAATATTCGCGCTCGCGAGGCCTTCGAGAAGCTCCGAAAACGCGCTCTCGAATATCCGCATGAGAAAAGAGATTTCTTCGGGAGAGCGGTTCCAGTTCTCTGTCGAGAGCGCGTAGAGCGCCACGCACTCGAGGCCGTAGGCATCGTGGAGGCGCGGCAAATCATTCCAGAGTTTTTTGATCGTGTCCAAGCCGGCACGATGACCTTCAAAAGCCGGAAGCCCGCGCGCCTTTGTCCATCGGCGGTTGCCATCCATGATGATGCCGATAGAGCGGATAGGTTGCATGAGATTTCGACAGGTACGCTAGTATCGGATAGAGAAACCCTTAAAAACTCCCTGTGGTTCCCGCCACTCGACAGACACACTTTCGACCTTCGCAAATACCGGACCTCTGCGGAGAAGCTGGATGAGTGACTCGAGCTTTTCTTTCGGTCCCTCGGCAATAACCGAAACAGTCCCGTCCGGAAGATTGCGGACCTCGCCGACAATGCCAAGGCTGCGCGCCTTCCTCTGGGTAAAATCACGGTACATAACGACTTGCACGCGGCCGGAAACAATTGCGCTCATCGCCGCTTGAGGCATGTGGACACTATATATCGTATGATGAGACTTCCGAAGCGTAGGAAGCGTATGCTAGTCTCTTCTTCGCCTCGCGCGGTTAGCCCCGACGAGCTTTGCTGTCGGGGTCCCGACTCAGGCGTCGGGACTCAGTATGGCTTGGGTATATATACTTCGTACAGGATCTGGAAAGTATTACGTTGGCAGCACAGCCGACTTGGGCAAGCGCATGAAACATCACCTCGGCGGTTTTACGCCTTCCACAAAAAGTTTACGCGCACATTCGCTGCTTTTTTCTCAAGAATATGCTTCTTTGAAAGATGCAAGATCTGTGGAACGAAAAATCAAGAGATTAAAAAGAAGAGACTATATTGAAAAAATGCTTCAGGACGGGTATATTGCAATTCCGCCGTGAAATGCGCGGTTAGCTCAGTTGGTTAGAGCATCGAGTTTACACCTCGAGGGCCGGGAGTTCGAATCTCTCACCGCGCACCATGAAAATCACACCGATTCGCACACACATTTTCAAGAACGGCGAGAGTCTCGTGGCCTTTGTACATTCGTACCTCAAAAAAATTCCCGAACGGTCGGTCATTGTCGTTGCATCGAAAATCGTCGCGCTTTCGGAAGGAAGAGTGGCTGAAAAATCAAAAAGGGATTCGCTGATAAAAAAAGAAAGCGAGCGGGCAATCAAAACCAGACACACGTGGCTCACGATAAAAAACGGAATGATCATGGCGTCCGCTGGCATCGACGAATCGAACGCGGACGGGAAGCTGGTATTACTTCCGAAAGACAGCTTTGCTTCCGCCGCAGCGCTTCGGAAAGCGCTGCGGCGGATATACCGCGTGAAAAAACTCGGCGTTATCATCTCGGACAGCCACATCGCACCGCTGCGGGCCGGCACGACGGCGCACGCGATCGGTTATGCCGGTATCAAAGGCATACGCGATTACCGCGGCACAAAAGACCTCTTCGGAAGAAAAATGAAAATCTCACGAACAAATGTCGTGGACTCCATTGCGACCGCTGCTACGCTTGTGGTGGGTGAAGGAAATGAGCGCACACCGCTTGCACTTGTGATTGGTGCCCCTGTTGAATGCGTTGAACGAGTGAATAAAAACGAACTCCGCATTGCTCCGAAAGACGATATGTACTGGCCCGTGTTGCAAAGATTCCAAAAAGAAGAATAGGAATGTTTGCAAGATCAAACGTATCGAGTATTAAATATTTTTGTGCTCCGTGACACGTTTAAGTTTTAGCGATAAGGGCGTTCCAG
>CAZVGP010000003.1:8787-24857 GCA_964626715.1 uncultured Candidatus Saccharibacteria bacterium | reverse complement strand
TCTACGCTCGGAATCCTCGCACAGAGTGCTCGGACCTGCTGTCTCCAGTCGTGCTGCAAAGAATATAGCATATAAAGTTTCGGACAGCAATATTCTTTGAAAAGAAAAAACCTGTCTTTTCAGGCAGGTTTTCAAGGTAAGAAAAAATAATGTTACTTCTCCGCTGCAATCGCTGCGCGAGTTTTTGGCCCCACATAGCCGGTCGCCTTCACGCCGACAGACGTTTGGTAGGCTTGAAGAGCTTTCATGGTGAGAGGGCCGAAGGTGCCTTTCACCGCACCAGCGGGCATCGTGAGGAAGCCCTTGCCTTCAAGAAAGGTCTGGAGTGTCATGACATCATCGCCCGTTGCACCGATGCCGAACTCGCCGGAGAATGTCGGGCCGCCAGTGCCTTGAGAAGAAGGGGGAGTCTGAGAAGGCGGAGTTACAACGCCCGCAGCGGTGCCTGCAATCGCTGCGCGAGTTTTTGGCCCCACATAGCCGGTCGCCTTCACGCCGACAGACGTTTGGTAGGCTTGAAGAGCTTTCATGGTGAGAGGGCCGAAGGTGCCTTTCACCGCACCAGCGGGCATCGTGAGGAAGCCCTTGCCTTCAAGAAAGGTCTGGAGTGTCATGACATCATCGCCCGTTGCACCGATGCCGAACTCGCCGGAGAATGTCGGGCCGGTGCTCGAAGAGGAGACAGAGGCCGGAGGAGCAGATGTTTGAGCCGGAGTAGAGACAACAGATCCCCCGCCACCTCCACCACCTCCCCCTCCCCCACCGCTGCTACCGCTGTTACCGCTGTTACCCGCCGAACTATCGGCACAGAGAGCGGACCCAACCGCCACCGTGACGGTCGCGCTCGCGTCTGCATGAAGCGTGAGCGAAGACTCGCTGTTGGTACAGGTGTTCACGTACGGTATTGTCGGCGCGCCCCCCGAGAAGGTCATCTGATTCCGGGCCGGGATGACAAGGCTGATGAACGATCCTGATTGCATGATGATGGTCATGTCGGTACCGGACACTGCGATAGATTGGAGTAACGCGTCTGCGCTCGTCACGTTCACCGTAACACCGTTCACGGTAAGGACAGTCAAAGGAACCGTGAGCGTGACATCGTTATACGCCGCGAATGCAAACGCCGGGAAGAAGAGCACACCCGCGAGGAGAACTCGGAGTATTTTTTTCATACTCGGCGTCTACCGAACCGCCATCCACGAATACGTTGCCGAAGCAGGATCAACTGCCGAGCCAGCGCCGCCCTGGGTGCCGAGGTTGAAGCCCGATATCTGAATGACATTCCCCGCAGCGGTCGAAGAGGCACCAGTCACAACAAACTGGTTCGGAACGTTCTGGGGAGTAATGAAGACCCTGTCGAGGGTCGAAACCCCGTTTGCAGTACAGTTTGCAACGGAGGTCGTGGAAGCGTTCGTGCTTGGGAAGTCCACTGCACAGGTACCAAATTGCATCATCGTGATCCCAGAACCGAGGGCACCGATGCGCATGCCAGTGCTCGAGGTGGTCGTGCCTGTCACGCCAAGCGCGGTCGTCGGTGAAGTTGATGCGACGCCTATCCACCCTGCGGTCGTGATGGTCGTGGTGCCGGTGCTACCGAATTCCGCAAAACCGGCCGACAAAATGGTTGAACTCGCATTCCCGAGGGTTGTGAGGCCGGTAACATTGAGCGTGCCCAGTATGCTGACGGCACCAGTACTACTGATAGTGGTAGTCGCACTGCCTCCGAAGTACGCAGTGTAGGCAGAGAGTATGGTGGAACTCGCATTCCCGAGGGTTGTGAGGCCGGTAACCGAGAGGGCGCCTCCGGTAGTAATATCAGTGGAAATCGTCGTGACTGCCTGCGCGAGTGCAACAACAGCGAACACGCCTACGATGACTCCCGCGGTCGTTGGGAGCAATCCCAGTTTCATTGACCAAAACGATCTTTTCATATTTTTTAAAATTATTCCGGCTACATAAAAAGCCCGATTACAGTAATCGTACGCCACAGCATTAGCTCTGCGCGTGCAGGTGTGGATAACCCTTCCCTACTCCCCAATCAATCAGACTCCGCTAGCATGTTCAGCAAATGCGAGGATGATGAACGACAAGAGGATAATGAGAGAAAAACCCAGAAGGAACTTGAAGAACCCTGGAGTAAACAGGGTTTGCTGTCTGTGCTCGTTCAAAAAAGAAAGCGGGCTTTCTTTTTCCTCTCTTCGCTTGGCGGTGAATAGTTTTTTCATGAGGAGGACTGCTGTAATTGGATGAGTTTGTTTCCGATTGCATCCATCCGCGCGGTGTCGCCGGCGGTCCTCGCATCGTCAAGTGCTTCGGTATACGTTGCCTTGGCGTTTACCGTGTCCCCTGCCGCAAGATAGTCATCGCCTAGTGCGACGAGGAAGCCAAGGTTCCCGGGAAATGCCGCGAGTGCTTTCTTGTCAATCGCGATGTCAGCGCCCGTCCCTACCTTGTAGGAATGCGCATAGAGTTCATGGAGCTCCACGTACGAAGCGATCTGATTCGGCGATACGGCGACGGCTTTCAGGAAGTAGCTTTCAGCCTTCGGGAAATCATGGAGATCGAATTCGTAGAGCCGGCCGAGATTGCCGATGGCCGTTGTGTCTTTCGGCATGAGCTTCACGAGCCCTTCCCAGATGGCGCGAGCGCCGTCGAAATCGTTCGCGGTGTGATACTTAATCGCGAGATCAAGCCAGCTCCCTGCGTCGTTCGGGTTCTCCTTGATTGCTGCAGCAAGCTCTGCCGCATTCGCGCTCAAGATTTTCTGAACCTCGGGCGGAGTCGAGCTTGAAAAATGGATCGGACGGCCGGGATCAGGCATCTGCGAGAGGATATCGGGCGGGATTGGTACCTGTTCTATCGCGTACCCGGAAGCCGCGGAGGAAGTCGAAGAAACAATCTGATTCTCCTGCCCGTCTTCGAGGGAACCGGGAGGGCGGGCAGTCGAGTGCCGCACAAATACAAAAAAGAGCCCCGCCAAGACAACGCCCGCGACAAGCGCTCCGAATCCGATTTGCTGTTTCGTAAATCGCATCGAGCCTAGTGTATCACTCGTTCCCGCGACCAGCAAAAAACCGCCCGAATGGGCGGTTTTTTGCTGCTGGCCGAATCACCAGCTGCGGATCTCTAAGGAATTCCCTTAGTTAGACCGGGTGTTGATGAGGCCGTTCGAAGGAAGGCCAGAAACACCGTAGCCACCAGTCCAGTCATTGTCAGCACGAGCTGCCGTAGTCGTCGAGTTCGGCGACCAGACGAAGTCCGTACCGAGAGTTGTTGCGCCACCGGCAGCTGCTGCTGCGGGAGCGACAACCAACGGGTTGACCGAGTTTACCGACGCACCTCCGGTCACGAATGCCGTGTTGCCCATGAGAGTGGTCGTAATCGATGCACCCGAAGCTGAACCTGCGACCGAGCCGCGCACTTCGAAGTAGCGAGACTGACCTGCAGGAACCTGAACCGTTGTTGAAGCGGTTCCGTTGAAGGCCGTGAACTCTATAACCGTCGACAAGCTGACCCAGTTCGTACCGAGTCCGTTCGTCGTCCCGATCATACCCGCCGTCTGAACACCGGAGATCGGCTGCGAGTAGTTCGCATCCGTGTATCCGTAGATGTTCACGTTCGAGAGAGTTGCGGTGGTCGTCGCGAATTTGAAGTTGAATTCCGCGAGACCAATCGGACCTCCCGCATCAGCCGTAACTTTAAAGCGCATCAAGCGACCGTCAGCGATTCCGGTTGAACCGAGACCGCTGTTGTCGGCTGCGATGGTCGGGAGGGACTTCATGATGCGGACACCCGCGACCGCCGTCGAGCCTGCGCCCGAGCCGGTCTGGATAGTCGTACCCGACTGCAAGCCGGAGCCTTCTGAGTTCAGGTAGTCGATCGCGAGCAAGTGGCCAGAGCTCGTTGCCGCATCGCTCAAGCTTACGTTCGCAAGATCCACCTTGACCGTAAGGGTCTTGTCGGTGTTCTTCGTGAGCGTAACCGGAGTCGCGAAGGTCGACGTAGCGACCGTCGCTCCCGAGAGGAAGTACGCTTCACCGAGTTTCGTTGCTCCATCGTAAATGGAAGCTTTCACGATATCGCCTGCGGTAGAAGACGCGGTGTTCGTGAGAGAGAGGCCCAATTTCGTCAGGGTAACATCCTCGTTCGCAGCGCGGAACTTGTACGTACCAGCGGTCACACCGGTCGTGCCGGCAGAGACGATCGCATAGCCGGGGCTCGACGCGTCCGTCGCAACCGTTATCGAGGCGGTGCCGATCGTGAAGGTGGGGCCGGAGCCGGAGCCGGCAGTCAAGGTAGCGCTCGTGCCGGAGTTGGCGCCGGTAACCGTAAAGCTCGTGGTGAAGGCGGCTGCGCCAGGGGTCCAGGTCCACGTGCCAGCGTTGGTCGCGGAACCGGAGATGTTGCAGCGGAGACCGACGGTCTTCACCGTGCCTTTCGTAATCGTCAACGGATTGTCGAGCGTGAAGGTGTTATCGGACGGAGACGAGCCTGACGGATTCACCGTATGGCCGCCCGTCGTAAGAGAGATTGAGCCGTCGTAAATCTGGCAGGCAGTGAGTTCGCTGACGGCACCCGTTGCATACGTAAGGCGCGCGGGGATGGTCGAGAGGCGTTCATCTTCGCCCGACTGCGAAGCATCGAACTGGAAGTTCGCGAGGAGAACCTGCGAGCCGCCAGGAACGATGGTCTGCGAAGCCGGCGAGGTTGCCGGGCCGATCGTCAACGCGCCCGCCTTCACCGTCATCGTGTTCATGAGGAACGACGTGTTCGATGAGAGCGAGATCGTGTTGCCGGTCGTCAGACCTTTTACCGTCGTCCAGCCGGAAGCCGGCGAGGTCGAAGCGATCAGCGGAGTGTTATTCGGGGTCGATGAGTTGAGCTTGCCGCGGAGACTGAAGATGTGGCGGCCGCTGTGGAAGGTAACTGTGTCCGTGAAGGTGAGCGTCGCCATGTTTGAACCGGTCGAACCGGCAGCAGCGAACGCGGTTGAGTCAACCGGGCCCGCGACAACAGCGCCGTTTTCATCAACGAGCGAGACTGAGGTCGGAAGGTACGCGCTCATGACGCCGATCGCCTGCGAGGAGCTGGTTGCGATGTTGAAGACCAACGATGCAACGGTGATATCCTCGCCCTTGATGTCGGCGACGAAGCCGCCGAGCGGCTGGTTCGAGACGTTGACCGCGACATTCTGGGCGGGAATTTCCGTCGCCTTGCCGATTTGCGTTATTGACGCGCCGGTGATGGTGTCCTGCGTCGCATAGACGTACGGGGTGCCGCTCGTGAGCGTGATCGTGCCGCGGCTTGACGGAACCGAGGCGGTGCCTGCGGACGGCGTAACGCCGTAGCCGTAGAGGTTGCCGTACGCGAGGATGTCCGTGGTCTTGTCAACATCGAAGACAACCGTGCGGTTCGTTGAGTTTGCACCGACGACATTGTACACGATGTATATTTCAATCTGATTGCCTTTCGGAATCACAATGCCGGAGCCCAAGGAAGCGGCATAGTACTTGCCGTCCGAGGAAACCGTGAGCGGATAGCTCGTGCCGTTGATGACGACGGCAACGTCCGCAAGATCAGTCGCCGAAACGGAGCCGGTCTGGTTGAAGTTCACCCACTTGAGCGTGAGGTCTTCTGCCGAACCCGCCGTGAGGCGGAGACCCGTCGTACGGTTCGCGGTCGAGCCGAGGTTGACAGCTGAGTTGTTCGCGTTTGCCGCGTTTGCATTCGAGGTCGCCACGGTGATGGTACCGGTCGTCAGCGATGCGTTTGTGGTCTGGGACGCGCCGACAATCGGCAACGAGCCAGTCACATTCGCAGAAGTGTTGATTGCGATAACTGAGAGCGAGGGTGCTTCACCCGCATGGCTCGAGAGGCTCGCGGCCATATTGCCTGCGACAAGGTAGCTCCGCGTGGTTCCCTTTGGAACAACAAACGTGCCGCCCACTGTCCCTTGGTGATTCGAGTTGAAGGTTTTTGCCGTGCCGAGCTGGTTGCCGGTAGTCTCGTCAACGAGGATGACGCCTGCGAAGTCTGCGTCGGCCGCAACGCCCGTGCGCTGTATCGTTACGCCATTGACCGTGACGTCGCCGTCATTGCCGGCGGTCAGCCAAATGCGAGTGAATGGAACGCGCGAAGTGCCCTGCGGCGCAAGCGAGTTGATGGGTTGCGTACCCGCGGCAACCGTGAGGCCTGTGCCTGCCGGAACCGGAGTCGGGCCCGGAGTCGTCGTTGAGGTTCCACCCCATGCCGCTCGGGATTTTGCCCCGAAGTAGCCTGCTGCAGGCGAGACGCCTGCTGCTTTCTGCCATGCCGCGACAGCAGATTGGGTCTGGCTGCCGAAGTAGCCGGTTGCGCCGGCGGGGATTGCATGCCCTGCGGCAATCAACGCGTGCTGGAGACAGGTCACCGCGTCACCTTTCGAGCCGATCGTGAGGTCGGTCGTGAAGGTGCAGGGGCCTGACATCGCAGGACCGCTCGGAGCCGTCCCATTGAGAGAAGCGCTCACGTTGGCAATCGTTACCGGATCAGCTCCGAACGATTGCAACAGAGAGACGATAGCTTGAATTTGCGAACCGGTGAGCGTAGCGGCTTCAGCGGTAGCAATAGTACCGAAGAGGCTTGCTACGATTGCGACCGACACAGCGGCCGTCGCGAGGATCGCAAGAGATTTCTGTGCGATAGTCATATAGTTTGATAATTTTCTAATGTGTAGGTAACACCGCCATTCCATTATTGATAAAAGCGGAAGGCCGTGTGGTGCAAAACCTGCCGCCGTAGCGATAGGTCCCGCCGCATACCTGGTAAGAAGCAACTAGTAATGCATCCGCATCTACAACCTGATTCGCTCGAAAACAAAAGCACAACACTTTTATTTTATTTTTATTCTACGAGCGAAGCTGATTCAGAGGCAGATCTGATTTCCATTACCCTCGACAGAACGTCGCGGGGTTAATGGCGAGAAGGAATGCGTTTCGTGCAGACATCCATCCATGATTCGGGAATGGCTTCAGTTCGGTATGCACGCGTTTCCACTCTGGAGAGGGCGTGCGCCTCGGAGCTTATGCTCCGTGCTTAAAGAATATGAAACTGACAAGGTTCTACCAAAGCGGGATGGCTGCGCGACACAACAACGCGCAACCAAGTCTGCCGTGCGGTAGTTCATTCATTATACGTGCCCCTTTTCCTCTCTTTTGGGGAAGTAAAGGAGACGTATGTGGATTACGCGCCAAAAAGAGCCATTTCATTGGCTTTTCTTGCCTTTTGCTGAATTAAGGCTGAATATGGCGTACCACACGGACCATCCTATCGAAAATGCTTTAAAACGCAAGATTCGAAAGCAAAACAACCTAACTGATAAGAAAGTCAAACTTGAAGACCTCAAAGACCGCCGCCAAAGTGTACAGGGTTTCCGGGGTTTCCCAGATTGAAAATCTATGCCTTTCTATACCTTGTCCATCTGCGTGCTCCTTCTTTTATCAAAATGCCCTCTTTAACCATTGCAAGAAGATCCCTTTGAATTGTTTTTTCGCTTACATTCGATATAAAAGACATTGCATCCTTGATAGAAATCTTATCTTTTTTATTAAATACACTCAATAGGATGCTTTTTCTTTGTTTCAAGGACTCATCTTTTTTTCTATAGCCCGTCCTTTGCATTGATTGAAATCCTTTTAAAAGACTTTTATTAGAATGTCTTATAGGACTGGAGACAGTTTTTGGCTCTGAAACCGTTGATTTTTGGAGCTCAAGACCGCGCTCGGCAATCTTGTCCGCATTGGAGCGTACAAAGACAGCGAGTAGGGCATACTCGTCAGCGATAAGTTTAGCATTCATCTGGGACACAAGCCCGGCATATTGGGCTGTTTGGAGAATCGTGCCGATCTCGGCGCAACGGGATTCGAACTTTTCCGAGCCTTTTTCCGCAAGCTCCGAAGAGTTGGCGGAGTGGGTGATGAGTTCGAGAGCGCAGATACGGAGCCTCGAGCGAGCAGGCTCCTCAATGGGCATGAATCCGGTGATAACGTATAAGGCAGACGCAAGCCGTTCTGACTTTCTGACTATGAATGTATGATAGCTATTTGAAAATAAATTACTGAAATTATCTAAAATGCTTGTACTAGAGTTTTTTTTATCTAGGTCATTCTTATTTTCGTCTTTTATTATATCGGACATAAGATTTGGACAATATATTTATGACCAATTGAAGATAGAGACATTCTAGAAGATCTTTTTGGTGTCTGCAAGCCCCGTATATGGTTGGAAAACATATAGTAGCCGCGTGTCTAGATTCTCGTGGTACGCGAAGCGCCGGTGCGTACAAGAAGAAGCCACGCTATACGAGAAGGAAGCAGAATCAAGCATGATAAAATCCACAAATGGCAAGAAAGAAGGAGGCTGCGGCACGATGGCGCATCCCCCACCCCACCTTTACCCTGAAACCGGAAACCGTACGCAGTATCTATGCCGTTCTTGCTGGCATCGCGACGGTGCTTTTCTTCTTCGCGCCGTTCGGCATAGGAGGCCCGGCAGGCCGGTTCCTCTATACCAACCTAGAGAACTTCTTCGGGGTTGGGTACTTTCTCATCCCTATCTCTCTTGCCTTCCTCGCCATAGGCTTGCTGCGGCAGCGGCAGCCGGAGGGGTTCGGTGGCAGCCGTTTTGTGGGGGCGACAATCCTTTTCCTCTCCGGCATCGGCATCCTGTCGATTTCGGGTAACTACGGAGGGCTTGCGGGGCATCTGGTAGCGGCCCCGTTCCTGTCGCTCTTTGACGTTTCCTTGAGCGTAGTGATCCTCACCGGAATCGCCGCCGTCGGCGGTCTCCTCGCGCTCGACACACCGCTCGCGCTTCCCCCGTTCGCGATCCCGCATATCCGGCTCCCGTGGAAAAAAGACACCGATACGCCGCCGAGAGAGATGACGATTTCCGATCCCTACGAAGAGGGCGGAAAAACCGCGCATGGAGAAAAACCAACGCAACCGAAGCCGAGGCAGCCGATACCGGCACAACGTGTCGACGCCAGTGAATCCGAAGAGGATGTACCTGCGATCGGTTTCGCGCCCGTCGATGCGACATACACGCCCCCTCCCCTCTCGCTTCTTGACCGCGATAAAGGGAAGCCAGAGGTCGGCGATATCAAAGCGAACGCGAACATCATCAAGCGGACGCTGCAGAACTTCGGGATCGAAGTCGAGATGGACGAAGTATCCATCGGCCCCTCGGTGACGCGCTACGCCCTGAAACCCGCGGAAGGAGTGCGGCTCCAGAAAATCGTCTCCCTCCAGAACAACCTCGAGCTCGCGCTCGCGGCGCATCCGGTCCGCATCGAAGCGCCGATCCCCGGAAAATCTCTCGTCGGAATCGAAGTCCCGAACACAAGAAAGGCGACAGTGGGTCTCGGGTCTCTCCTCTCCGACGATAAATTCCAGAGTGACCAGCGGCCGCTTGTGATAGCGCTCGGAAGAGACATCGGCGGCACAAGTCACTTCGCAAACATCGGCAAGATGCCGCACTTTCTCATCGCTGGCGCTACGGGGTCAGGAAAATCCGTCGCCATTCACGCCCTTATAATGTCGCTTCTCTACCGTAATGGCCCGGCAAACCTACGGCTCATTATGGTGGACCCGAAACGCGTGGAACTCACGCTCTACAACTCCATCCCTCATTTGCTCACTCCTGTCCTGACAGATCCGAAAAAAGCGATACTCGCGCTCAAATGGGCGGCAAAAGAGATGGAACGGCGCTATAACATCCTGGAAACGAGCGCATCGCGCGATATTCAGTCGTATCACGAGAACGTGGTCGCCAAGACGGAGCCGATCCATTCGACAGGCTCGGGGTCCGGCGGCGTCTCGCCGCCGGACCAGATGCCCTACATCGTCATTGTGGTTGACGAGCTCGCCGACATCATGCAGACGTATCCCAGGGAATTCGAGGCGGGCATCGTGCGTTTGGCGCAGATGAGCCGGGCAGTGGGCATCCATCTTGTGCTTTCGACGCAGCGTCCGAGCGTGAACGTCATCACCGGCCTCATCAAGGCAAACATCCCCTCGCGCATGGCGCTCCAGGTCGCCTCGCAGGTGGACTCACGCACTATCTTGGACGCCGCCGGCGCCGAGAAGCTGCTCGGCGCCGGCGACATGCTCTACCAATCGGCGGACATGGGCAAGCCGCACCGCATGCAGACGGCGTACGTATCCGAAGAAGAAGTGAAGCAGGTCGTCGATTTCATACAAAAACACAACGAGCCGAGCGTCTCCGATATCGCCTTCTCCGGAAGTATCCCCGACTCACCGAATGCAATATTCTCAGCAACCCTCGAAGACAACGTCGACGATGACCTCTTTGCTGAATCGAAACGAATCGTCGAAGAGGCTGGCAAAGCATCGACGTCGTATCTGCAGCGCAAGCTCCGGATCGGCTATGCGCGCGCGGCGCGCCTCATGGACATTCTTGAGGAGAAAGGGGTGATCGGCCCCGCGGACGGCGCCCGGCCGCGCGATGTGCTTACCAGAGACAGCGCCGATAATGCTGCAGAAGAAACTCCCGATGCAGATGCGTGAGGATTCTGTGCTTCGGGTGCGGCCGGGCATGGTTGCCGTTGCTTTAGGAGTGCTCATCATCGTTGGCTACACGCTCTACGCCGGACTTCCCTACCTGTTAGGGTCCGCGCTCACCGTCTCGGAAACGACGATACGGGGCATAACCACCGTGAGCGGTGCTACGGAACGGGTGGCGTTTCTCTCCGTAGATGGCGCGCCAGTGCCCTTGCAAGAAGACGGCAGCTTCTCGGTAGAGCGGGCATACCCCTTAGGGTATACTGCGGTTGTGGTTTCGGTCAGGGATCGTTTCGGACGGACACTGACAAAGACTCTGACTTTTTTAAACCCGGTTCCATAACTTTGAATTACTTTTATAAGCGGTCGTGCGTTCACAGGAAGTTCTGACACTAAGCCAATATCACGGGGAATCATGTACAATGGAACGAAAAGTGAAGCCGCTTTATTCAAAGTTATGGAACCGGGTAAATAAATAAACATCAAGAACGATCTCATGACGCCAAAGAAAAAGTCCGCAGAAGAAAAAGCAGCCCCGACGCACGGTCGGGGCCCCGACGCTTCCGTCGGGGAAAAGAAAGCGGCGATTAATGACGCCATCGCGTCGATCAAGACGAAGTTCGGCGAGGAAGCGATTACGACGCTCGGTGCGCATCCCAAGGTCGGCGTCGACGCCATTCCAACCGGCTCCATCGGGCTTGATTGGGCGCTCGGCATCGGCGGCGTGCCCCGTGGGCGCATCATCGAGATTTTCGGGCCAGAATCATCCGGCAAGACAACCCTTTCCTTGCATATTGTCGCGGAAGCGCAGAAACGTGGCGGCATCTGCGCATTCGTGGACGCGGAGCACGCGCTTGATCCGGAATACACGAAACGCCTCGGCGTAAAAGTCGACGACCTTCTGGTTTCGCAGCCCGATACCGGCGAGCAGGCCTTGGATATCGTTGAATCTCTGGTTCGCTCTGGGAAAATAGATGTTGTCGTCATTGACTCCGTGGCGGCCTTGACCCCAAAGGCAGAAATCGAAGGCGACATGGAAACGCAGCACGTGGGACGACAGGCTCGGCTCATGTCCCAGGCGCTTCGGAAATTGACGGCAATCGTCGCGAAATCGAAAACCGTCGTCATCTTCATAAACCAGATACGCATGCAAATAGGCGTCATGTTCGGGAATCCCGAAACGACGCCGGGAGGAAAGGCTTTGAAGTTCTATACGTCAGTGAGGCTCGACATCCGCCGCATCGCGCAGATAAAGAAGGGAGAAGAGGTCGTGGGAGGGAGGACACGCGTCAAAGTGGTGAAAAACAAGGTCGCCGCGCCCTTCAAGTCGACCGAATTCGACCTCATGTACAACGAGGGCATTTCGCGCGAGGGCGAGCTGATCGCACTTGGAGAGAAATACGAACTTCTTAAGAAATCAGGAGCCTCATACTCGTTTGGCGAACATCCGCTCGGCCGCGGCTACGACGCGACCAGAACATTCCTTCGGGAGAATCAAAAAATCGCAAGTGATCTTTTGAAAGAAATACGCGCGAAACTCGCGCAAGGCTAGGCCGAAAATCGCGCCGGAGAGCGGGTACGAAATGCATCAACGATAGTCCAGACAAGGAGAGCGAGGGCAGCGAGGATGCCGAATTGCACCGCAACCTTCGTGCCTGCGATAGCGGCCAAAGAAAAACTCCAGAGATTATTGGAGTGGAGGGCGTTCGCGATGACGTTCGGCATCGAAACGGACGAGGTGATGACGAGGCAGATCGTCAAAAATGCGGCGAGGCGCACGGCGGGCTTCGTGACCATGCGCATGATATAGATGCCATACACGCGGCGCATGATGTTCCTTCTGATTTCCTGTTCTGTTTTCATCCCGTTGTGAAGTTTGGCGTTATGCCCTCGGGCGGCTTACTGTGTTTCTAATGTGCATATACCTTTCAAGACTCGGATAAGTTTCCTGTGCTAATAGGGTGACATAGAACCCGCAACGCCAAACTCTACAACGGGATTCATATACACATTCATTCTACCGTGCCGATGATCTTCCGAAGTTCCGCTTTCGCGCGGTGAACGCGGGTTTTCACCGCGGGGACCGAGATGCCAAGTTGCTCTGCGATGTCTTTGTAGGGTAAATCCTGAAGATACGCGAGCGAGAGGATGCGCGCGACATCTCCCGAGACTCTCGGAAGCGCTTTCGCGACGACCTCCTTAGCATACGCCGCATTCCCTTCTCTGGTTACATCGTCAGGCCCAGCGAGCGACTCGTAATGCTCCGGGTCGAGGAGCGCCACTTCGCTTCGGTCGCGCGCGGCCTTCCGATAGTGAGTGCGCGCGACGTTCATGAGGATGGTCAGAGACCACGCGCGGAAACTGCCATGCTCACCCTTGAAGCGCGGCGCGAAGCGGTAGATCCGGACGAATGTTTCCTGCACCACATCCTCCGCGCTGTCGCGGCTTCGAAGGACTCCTTGGGCCCTCGAGAGGAATTGCGATTGGTAGCGTGAGATAAGGAGCTCAAACGCGCTCGGGCGTGAGAGGGAAAGCTCGAGGAGCTCTTCGTCCGAGAAAGAAAGCAAATCATCCATTCCCCCAATACTAGCCCAAATGGGGAAACGAGCAACGGAAGCGCCGGAGCCGTAGCTTTGGAGATGCCTGCTCATTCGTGTATAGTAGTCTGAATACTATAACTAAAAGCGCGACAGAAAAGTTACATGTTCCCGTTAGAGATCAAAAAAGCTTTAATTCCCAGCCAACAATGCATATACCCATTGAGCACAGCCGATTGATTACCAGCGATAAACGGTACGGACATGCCGCATGCGGCATGTCCCATCTCTAATGGGATGTCGGTCCTTTCATACAGCGACATCGTCCCCAAGAAGATAATCACCCTCGACGGAGAGCCGTATGAGGTGCTTTCCTCGCACGTCTTCCGCATGCAGATGCGCAAGCCTGTAAACCAGACGAAACTCCGGAACCTCAAAAGCGGGAAGGTCACTGAGCGCTCGTTCCATCAGGCCGAGACGATTCCGGAAGCCGACGTTGAGTACGAGGACATTACCTATCTTTATTCGCGACCGCGCCTGCCTGCCGGCAGGCAGGGCGAATACTGGTTCTGCGAACAAGGAAATCCAAAAAACCGCTTCAAGCTCGACGAGACGATTATCGGAGACGTCGGGCATTTCCTCAAGCAAAACTCCGAAGTCGAAGCGATGCGATTCGAAGGCGATATCATCGGCATCCACCTCCCGATAAAGCTTGACCTCATGGTGAAAGAAGCGCCTCCAGCCGTAAAAGGAAATACTGCCCAAGGCGGCACGAAGCAGGTGACGCTCGAGACCGGCGCGGTCGTGAGCGCGCCGCTATTCATAAACGAGGGCGACGTCGTTCGGGTCAACACGGAAACCGGACAATACGTTGAACGTGTAGAAAAGGCGTGAACGAAATCCTATTTTTTACCGGGGCTAAACTCGAAAAACTCAAGAATCATTTGCAGGAAAGTTACGCGCTCGGAATCCCCTCCCTGCGAGGCGGAGCTGATTTCCTGCCGTACTGCTCGTTCAACCGGACTACCGTCACTGCGGCCCCCAGGCACATCACGGATTCTCCACCTTTGCGGCGTAGGAACCGGGTCGGACGAAGAGGGGAATACCCGCATGGCAGGAACTATCGTGCCACGTACGGCAGAAGCGCCATGAAGCGAGCGCGCTTGACCGCTTCGCGGATCTTGCGCTGATGGCTTGCGGGCATGTCGGTCTTGCGGCCTGCCATGATGCGCGCGTGCGGCGTCAAAAATCCTTTGAGGTATTGCACGTTCTTATAATCTACGTAGAGAGGAAGAGAACTCATGTTAGATTTTGTTACGAACGAAGTGAGTTAGAAAATCTTACACCGAGCACATAGCCCGGTAGATTGCTGTAATCGAACAGTAAGAAAGGTTTATTTTGCATTGCATTTTATTTTGGACGCATCCGTTAATGCTATGGGCTCGGTTAACAAAATCTAATTCGCTTCGCTCACAAGATTTTCTAAAATGGAATATCCTCCGGACTGATATCTTCGGCAGGATACTCGATGTCCGTGGCTTTGCCAAGCCCTGAGCCCCTCGGTCTTGAGCTCGGGGTCGAAGGACCCGTCGAAGGGTCACCGGCTTTTGACTTTGAGCGAGGAGCGCCTCCCTCGGAAACCTCGGGATCTCGCGAACCGCTCGACATGCCGCCAGAGCTTGGGCCGAACTGGAAATTATCGACAACAATTTCGGTGCGGTATTTTTTCTCCCCATCTTTTTCCCACGAGCGCGTCTGCAAACGTCCTTCGACGAAAACCGGCCGGCCTTTCTTGAGATACTGGCCGATAAGATCTGCCAGCCGCCCAAACGCAACGATGTTGTGGAACTCTGTCGCTTCCTGTTTCTCCCCTTCCTTATTCTTGTAGGTGCGGTTCGTCGCGATCGCGAATGATGCGACTTGCTGGCCGGACGGAAGCGCGCGCAACTCCGGATCGCGCGTCAGATTCCCGTAGAGAAAGACTTTATTGAGATACATATGAATGAGGGTATAGCGATTAGGGGTTAGTGCCTAGAGAGGAATTTTTAAAAGAGTGCATTGGATTTTTCTATACTCTATACCCTGAACACTATTCACTAGTTTTGGCGTCTTCGGTCTCGATTGTCTTCAGGGCCTCTTCAAGCGCGGCTTCCGAGACTTCGCCGCCCGCTTCCGCCTCGCGCTTGGGCTTGCCGATATCGCCGACAGGCCTCACTGCCGCAGTTGCCGTAGCGCCGCTTAATGCCGCGGCAACAGCGTCGCGGTCCGTCCGTACGATGAGAAATCGAAGTACTGACTTGTTCCCGTCGAGTGCTTCCTTGATTTTGAGAACAGCCTCTCGTGAGATTTCGAAGGCCACCCAGCCGAAATAGGCTTCATTGAAGCGGAGTACTTTGCCGGTCACGCGCTTCGGGATCGAGTATGCCAGCGGGATTTTTGAGGGGAAACGATCGCCCACAAACGCGGCGCCGTTTTTCTTGAGCACCTCCATGATGCCGGCAACCGTCGCAGAAACTTCTTCTTCTGAAAGATTCGGGAGGAGATGATACCCGATCTCGTAGACCGAGGAAGGTGATTCGTCGTCTGCGCCCGTGTCATCGACACTCGCAAGCGATTCGAGCTCCACGACATCGGTTTCTGCGTTCTTCTGCATGTCCGAGGAGCGTATCATAGTTTGATTTAAGCCGCAATTATAAGGCTAAAATGCCAAAAACCCGCAGGGCATTCAAAACAACGGCGGCGCGGACTTTCTCGACATCTTCGCCACGAATCCTTGCGATGGCATCGACGACATATTTCACGTAGATGGGTTCGTTGCGGCGCCCGCGAAACGGCGCGGGCGCCGCAAACGGCGCGTCCGTTTCGGTAAGGACCATATCGAGCGGAGCGAATTTCACGATCTCGTCATAATCGTGCGTAAACGTGAGAACGCCCGTAAAGGATGTGGTGAAGCCGATTTCATAAAAACGCCGCG
>CAZVGP010000003.1:0-8687 GCA_964626715.1 uncultured Candidatus Saccharibacteria bacterium | reverse complement strand
AACGTGAGAACGCCCGTAAAGGATGTGGTGAAGCCGATTTCATAAAAACGCCGCGCGATATCGACAGTGCCGACAAAAAAGTGGATATTGCCTCGGAGCTTCTCTCCTGCCGTTTTTTGATATTCTACCATTCGCGCGAATAAGTCCTCATAGGCATCAAATGTGCCTTTTGACGGACGGCAATGGATCATGAGCGGCTTGTCGTACTTCAGTGCAAATTCCAATTGCTTCTCGAACTCCTGCCACTGTCGTTTCTTCTCCGACGCTTCGTTTAACGAAGGTCGGAGCCCCGACCCATCAAGGCGTCGGGGTTCTTGTCCAATGCGGAAATAGTCTATCCCGCATTCCCCTATCGCAACCACTTTCGGATTTATAACAAGGTCTTTATACTCACTTTCAGAAAATGTTTCACTCACTGTATTGGTTGGGTGCAGACCAATTGTTGCAAAAAAGTTTTCTTTCCCTTCCGCAATCGCAATTGCTTCTTCGGACATTTTTTTATTAACGCCTACCGCGAGCGTATACACGCTCGCATCTTCCATCCGCGCCAAAACTTCCGGCAGGTCCTGGTCGTAGTCCTTGAAGGTGACGTGCGAATGGATATCAAAATACTTCGGTTTCATGATTATGTTCTAAAAAATACCATGTGGTAATTTTTAGAATCTAATCGAGGCGCGGGAAAAGATTTTCCGGTTTTTTGTTCAATGTAAGAGCTTCAAGAATTTTATTGCTGGTCTCTGGCATAAGAGGTTGCAAAAGTTTTCCTATTGAGAGAAGCTCTCCTGCGCACTCTTGAATGACACGTTTCCCTTCTTCGGGGTTTTCCTTTACAAGATTATAAGGCTTTTCAGAAGCGATCTTATTATCAAGTATCTGTATATGTTCCCAAACTAAATCTGCAACATGATTAAACTGGAAACCCGCAAATGCCCCCACGTATTCTTTTGGGTACCCAATAACTTCCGGCTTTAAAATCGGCTTCTGCAGATACTCTTCGGAAAGCTTCATCACTCGGGCAACCAGGTTTCCGAGACCATTCGCCAAATCCGCTGTATACCACTCATCAAGTTTTTCCCACGTTACATTGGTATCCTCAGTAGAATGCACGTGGCGCAAGAGTATGTAGCGTGTCGCATCAACACCGTATTTTTTCACAAGATCATCGGGGCTAATGACATTCCCAATGGATTTCGACATCTTTTCTCCGCCGGAATTAATGAAACCGTGGTAAAAAACCTGATCCGTGTTTTTAACTCCCGCGGACATGAGCATCGCCTGCCACATGATAGATTGAAAACGCACTTGATCCTTGCCCGCCATTTGAAGCGTGTACCCTCCTTCCCAGAATTTTTTAAAGTTTCCTTCGGGATCGTCCGGCCATCCCAGGGTTGAAATGTAGCTGGTCAAAGCGTCAAACCATACGTACATGATCTGTGTGTCATCACCCGGTACCGGTACGCCCCATGCAAGGCGCCTTTTCTCCCGTGAGATGCTGAAATCTTCTAGTCCTTCCTTCACAAAATTAATCGCCTCTGTCCTTCTCCACTCGGGCACGATGACATCATTTTTGGAAAGATACTCAAGGAGCAGGTCTTGGTATTTTTTGAGTCGGAAGAAATAATTCTTTTCTTTCAAAAGCTGCAGCTCAGTGCCGTGAATGTGGCACTTGCCGTTGATGATTTCTTTTTCGGTGAGAAATTTCTCGCATCCGACGCAGTACAGTCCTTCATATTCTTTATCGTAAATATCTCCATTGGCGGCACAGCGCTTCCACATCTCCTGCGCAGCGTTCACGTGGCCGGGGTCTGTTGTCCGTATGAAGTGCAGATCTTCTGAGATGCCTAGGGTTTCTTTCAGTTTCTTGAATTCGTCTGCATAATAATTGACGTACTCTTCCACATCTTTTCCTGCTTTCGCGGCGGCATCGTATATCTTCTGCCCATGCTCATCGGTTCCGGTGTTGAAAAAAACTTCTCTGCCTTCTGATTTCCAAAAACGAACCAGTGCATCCGCCTGCACGATCTCCAACGCGAAGCCGATGTGCGGCCGGTCATTGACGTACGGCAGTGTCGTCGTAAGATAAAATTTGCCCATTACCTTCATTCCTCGCGCGCCTTGAGGCGCGCGAGTTCACGCTCTTTCCCTTTCTGTACATCAGAAACAAATTCCTGGATGGTCGCGGCGATGGGAACCGAAAGGAGGATGCCTAAAAATCCCGCGAGTTCTCCGCCGGCAAACAGCGCAAGGATGACCAGAAGCGGCGGTACACCGACGACTTTCTTCACGACAAGAGGATAGATGAGGTTCGCTTCAAGTTCATGCAAGACGAGGTACCCTCCCGCGACAAGCAGTACGGTCGAGGTGGGTTCGGTCGACAGAGCGACCGCGACCGCGGTCACGCCCGCGATAATCGGGCCGAAGACAGGGATAAGCTCGGCGAGCGCCG
Source organism: uncultured Candidatus Saccharibacteria bacterium (assembly GCA_964626715.1). GTDB lineage: Bacteria > Patescibacteriota > Minisyncoccia > Phycocordibacterales > Phycocordibacteraceae > Phycocordibacter. The sequence goes on along the minus strand of CAZVGP010000003.1, from coordinate 6,241 downwards.
CGACGAATGCAAGCACGAGGCTGAACTGGATGCCGAGAATCGAAAGCCACAAAAACGCGAAGATGCCCATGATGCAGGAAAGGATGAGCTGTCCTTGCATCCAGAGGCCGATCTTCTGATGCGAGCGCTTCCAGAGGCCGAGCGCGTATTCCTGGTGCTTGATCGGCAGGACGATACGGAGGAAGTCATCGACGCCCGTCTCCTGAACCGCGAAATAAAACGAGAGAACCACGATGAGCACGAACGAGACGACCCCGCCGAAGATGCCGGAGAGGGCGCGGAACGCGCCCTCTCCGGTCGGCGTAAAGATGTTCTGGAGCTGGAACAAGGCATCGGTAATCGAAGAGCCGGGAGCGGCTGCGGCCGTCACCGAGCTGAAATTGCCCGAAACCAATCCGCCGATATTGAGCGTATCGAGGTATCGCGGCAGTGAAGAAACGAATCCGCGAGTCTCCTCAAGAAGAGGCGGGAAAAAGAGGTAGGCAACGCCGAAGAGGATGCCAAATACGATGAAATAGACAGTGCCAACGGCCAACACCCGCGGCCAGCGCCTTTTGGTAAACCAGAGGGCCCCCGGTTCCATCGCGGAAGAGAGGACGACCGCGGTCAAGACGATGAGGACAAGGCCCTTGAGGTAAAACAGAAGCCACACCAGGAGGCCGATTGCGATTGCCGTGAGTACCGTCCCCGGGGTTATCGTGATAGTCAGGGGATCCTTTTCCATCCGGTTAGAAATAGGACGCGAACGCCCGAGCGCCCGTGTCTCTCTCGGTTACCTTGCTAATGGTCGACCGTTTCCGAGTACTTGGGGACATGCCACTTTGTCCGAGATTTCTAACGGGATCCATAGCGCTATCCTAGCACGTTTCAAAAAAACTTCTGAAACCGAAAACTACGAGTGCTGCGACACCGTTATGCCTCCGTGGCCCGCTTCACATGAACAGCAATGTCCGTGGGGGCAATGCGCTCCTGCTCCCCCGAATCGCGGTCGCGGATGGTGACCGAGCCGTCCGTGAGCGTGTCGAAGTCGATCGTGACGCAAAACGGCGTGCCGATCTCGTCTTGCCGCCGGTAGCGCTTCCCGATGTTGCCGTTGTCATCGAACACGACGGAGGGGATTTCTTTCTTGAGCGAAAGAAAAATCTCTCGCGCCCTCGCAAAGAGCTCTGGCTTGTTCTTGAGAAGCGGGAATACCGCGGCTTTGACGGGCGCGAGGTGCGGCAGAAGCGCAAGATACGTCCGCTTCTCCCCGCCGAGTTCGTCCTCGCGGTAGGCATCGAGAAGCGTAAAGAGGAGTGCGCGCCCGACTCCACCGGAGGTCTCGATGATCCACGGAAAGAATTTATTTCCCTCATCGTCTGTATATGCCATCGAGACGCCAGAATATTCCTGATGCCGCCGCACGTCCCAGTCACCGCGATGGTGGATGCCCCATGCCTCCTTCCAACCGAACGGCGTCTGGAACTCGATGTCCCACGCATCTTTCGCATAATGCGCTCGCTCATGCTCCTCGTGCTGGCGGAATCGCAGGTTCTCTTTCCGGATGCCGAGACCCTCGTACCACTCCATGCTGAACTCTTTCCAGAGTGAATATTGCCGCTCCGCTTCCTTAGGGTCAGGCGGCACGAAATACTGGAGCTCCATCTGCTCGAACTCACGGACACGGAACAGAAAATTTCCCGGAACGATTTCGTTCCGAAATGCTTTCCCTATCTGCGCGATGCCGAAGGGGAGCTTCGGATGGAATGCGTCGATGATGTTCTTGAAGTTCACGTGCACGCCCTGCGTGATTTCTCCCCGGAGGTACACGGTTTCTTTGGCACCTTCGACAGCACCGACACCGGCTTCGACCAACAGGTTAAACACCTTCGGTTCGGTCAGCGGATTGCCATCAGGGCTTTTGAGTTTCAGTTCTGTGAGTTTCTCGGCCATCTCCTCCATGGAAAAATCGTGCGCATCGACGCCCGCGTCCTCGAGGAGCTGATCCGCCTTATAGCGTTTGTGCGTCACCCTGTCTTCAACTAAGGGATCGCTGAACGATTCGGTGTGTCCTGACGCTTCCCACACCTTCGGATGCATGAGGATCGCCGCATCAATGAGATAGACGTCCTCGCGCTCATCGACGAACTTCCGGAGCCAGTATCGTTTTATATTCTCATTGAGAAGGGTGCCCAACGGCCCCAAGTCCCACGTGCCGGCGAGACCGCCGTAGATTTCAGACCCTTGGAACACGAACCCCCGCCGTTTCGCGAGGGAGACGATTTTTTCCATCAGGTTTTCTTCCATGAAATTTTTCTGCGTACTGTAAACTGACTTACGGTACCACGGTGCCCGCGGCATCAGAAGAAACAGCCGAGCGGGTCGTGAGCGCTGGCGCTGTCGCCTCGACATTGTCTTGCACGAAGCGGTCGAAGCCGGCCACGCGCTGGTTGCCGATGACGGTGGGCGCCTGCCCCGCCTGCGAAACCGACGGCGTCACGCCGACTTCGAAAGAAACAGTGCGCGCATCGCCGGCATTCATCTCGCCGATCGTCCACGTCACGATCCCTTGGCTTTGGTCGAATGAGACATTCTCGCCCACCGGAGAAACCGTGCCGATGTAGCGCACATAGCTCGGCAGAACCGCCGTCGCCGCGGTGTTCGCGAGTGCGTTTGCCGAATTCGACGCGCTCCACGACACCGTGTAGGCAGTCTCGGCATTCGCTTTGGGCGGGATGGGCCCGGGGTCACCTGCGTGCGAGAGCGCCGCCACAAACCCGAGGTCGGTCGCGACGAGGGCTTTCGTTTCTGCGCTTGAGTTGACGGCTTCAGGCACGTTCCCTTCGGCCATGCGGCTCGCGTGCACGGTCACCGTAAAATCGATGCTGGGATTCCTGAAGTTGCCTTGCCCCACGGGCAGTGTCGCGAATGAGAATGCAAGCGCGCCTGACTGCCCCGGCGTGACGTTCACAAACCCCGATTGATAATTCTTATCCCAGAGTATCGAGGAGTTTGAGGAGCTGAAGAATCCCTGCGGCACTTTTACGCGTACCGGATCGAAAATCCTGCCGTGTATCTCGAGCTCTACCGAAAGATTCTGTACCGAGACCGGCAGGTTGTTCGTCCAGTCTATCTCGCCCTCAACATCCTTTCCGCGCATGATCGTGTGCTGGTCGGCGATAGAGCCATTGAGCAAAAGCCCGACCGAGATGAAGGGCTTGGTGACGGTGAGCGTCTGCTGCGCCGTCGCCAAGGGAGCGGTGATGTCGGTGTCCGTGTTTTGCTTTTTGTTGCCGGCGGTGAAGGTGAGCGTGCGCTGGTCGCCGTCCTCGCCGGCAAACACGCCCGTCACCGTGACGGTGCGCGCTCCCCCCGGCTCTATGTCTCCGAGATTCCACACCGTTGAGCCGGAGAGCGGGCGGGGATCCGACGATTGAAACGAAAATCCGGGCGGATAGGACGCAGCAAGGAGCATGTTCGTGAGGACACCGGGAGAATTGGAGGTGACCGTGACGGTGAACGACGTCGTCTGCCCCGACACGACCTCGCTCTGTGCGCTCACGGAAATCGCGGCGGGCGACTGGTTGATGCGCGCGTGGTAGGTCGTATTCGAAACGAAGATGGCGTTCGATGACGGCACGCGGTATTCGACCGAAGCTTGTATCGAGGCATCGGTGCCTGCGGTCCCAAAGAGGACGGCTTTCACGGTCCGGTTGACGCTCTCGCCGGGATTTACCGTTCCAAGGGATTCGCGGATACGCGGGAGCTCGACGGAAACATCCGCGTCGGAACGGGTGTTCGGCGGAAATCCGATGACGAGATCTGCAAGCTCAATCGGCACCGAGTTTCGGTTCGTCACGACGACTTGCAAAGAGAGCGTCTGCCCCGCGTCTATGACCGCGGGGCCAGATACGGCGACATCAACGTTCTTCGTCGAGATGACGTTACTTCCCGAGAAGAACAGAAGCGCGGCAATCGCGATGGCGACGATGAAAAAGACGGCGGAACCGACAAAGAGCAGCACGAGAGGGCTCATCCGACGCTTGTGGGGTAGGGCAAACGCCGTTTCCGCCTGCGGCGCTTTGACATCGCGCCACGCTGCCGGCGCGGGCGATGATTTCGGGGAAAGCGCCGAGCGGCGCACATCCCCTTCGGCTTTTCCCGCATCAAGCTGCTTGGAAAGACGCTCAAGCGCGTCGTTGTTTGGCATAAAAGCATGATAGCACTACGCCCATCTGTAGCGATTTGAATCAACCACGCCCGAGATATAAAAACCCGTGCAATAGAGATTGTATTTATAAGTTACTTGTTTGCGGTCTAGCCTCAAAAATCTCAAACTTAACAGGGTGTATCTCTTCTGATTGTGCTTCGTAAATAAGGCGCAAAGACAAGCCTGCTTCGTCTGCAAACTTTTTTATCAAATCGAACCTGCCAAGTGTAGTACTGAAGCCAATGAGCACTTTACCGTTTTCTTTCAGATGTTGCTCTGCATTTTTGATAAACAATTCCGTAGATTTGTAATGAGGGTCATACACTGCCTTTTCAAGATCAGATATATCGGTTTCCCCAACAAATCCAAAAGGCGTATTCCAAAAAATTGTGTCAAAACTCTCTCTCTTTCAGCGGCTCATAGAGGTTGCCTTCGCGTATCTCTACTGTATCTTCCATATGATGCAGTGCGATGTTGGCTTGCGTGTTTTTTACCGCGTCAGGATTTATATCTGTCGCTACAATACGCTTGGCGCCTTTGTAAATTGCTGAAATTGAAATAGCTCCTGTACCAGAGCCGATTTCAAGCATCTCCTCGCCATTTTGTACGGGCAGATTTTGTGCAAATAACTCCGTGTCGTGAAAATATTTTGGAGAGAACACATTAGGATAGACAATAAACTCGCGTCCTGAAACGACAGTCTTGTAAGGTTCTTTTTCCAATTTACTTTGCTCAAGAATTTGCCTTGTGCCCTCAATATAATCCTTATATTCAAGTTTTGTCGGCTTTTGCGCTCTTGTGCCCATACGCTAAAAGAATGATCACCTCACCAACTCGAATGTCTCGTCTTGAACTTTTAGAAGGCTTTCTTTTTTGATCGCGATGCCTTCTGCAGAGAACTTACCAGGACCAGTAACGCCTGAAAACTCGAACCCGGGAAGTGCATCACGGATTGCCTGCGGCGTTACAGGAATCCCTCGTTTTTCAAGAGAAGCCACGACAGCAATCACGAGCTTTGCAGCATCATAGCCGAGGCCGGCAAACGAAAGATTGATCGGGTTTGCACTGTCCCCGAATTTAGCGCGATACTTATCCAAGAATGATTTGTCGGCAAGATACGGCAACGACGCATAGACCCCGTTCGATAACGCACCGAGGTTCTTTACGTTCTCATCAGTAAATCCATCCCCGGTGAGTAAATGTCCCTTATACCCGAGTTCATGAGCCTGTTTGATCAGAATTTCATTCGCTTGAGGAAAAAGGGGGAAATATATCGCATCAGAATTTTCCTGTTTTGCCTTCAGTATGTTGGTACGGAAATCTGCGAAATCAACCGAAACCTTCTCATGCAGAGTAACAGTTCCTCCAAGCTCCGTAAACCTCTTGATAAAGGAACGGGAGATTATTTCAGACCAATCGTCCTGTGCAGAAATGATGTAGATTTTCTTTGCCGTCAGCTTCTCATAGGCAAGCTCCGCCATATCAGAACCGGCAAGCTCCGTGGACAACCCCATCGCAAAGACATAGTCGCTCAAACCTTTTAACTCTTCATTACTATCCCAAAAGACAATCGCAGGGATTTTCTGCGCATCGAGAGTGGGAGCCAGTGCTTTCATGCTGTTGACGGCATCGTTCAAAACGACATCAACTTTGTTTGCGAAAAGAAGTTTGTTCAAGGCGTCGAGAGAGACGACGTTATTAGGAAACTCATCGTCTTCGTAGATGATTTTGATACCGGAGTTGGGAAAATCGCCAAGCGCAAGTTCCATGCCTCGCTGCATTTGGGTCCCCACAAAAGCAAGGTCGCCCGTGAGCGGAAGAATAGCTCCGACTGACACGGTTCCGAGAGTTTCTGGCTGATGCGGACGAATGTAGAAACCAAATCCGAGGATGGCTACGAGCGCCGCCGCTACAAGTACATAAGGATTAAACATATAGATTCTGTTTGTTTTCGTGACTTTCCTGGCCACAAAAACCTACTGCTAAGAATCTCTATGTTACGTTTAGTATTCAAGACCTTCGCAACACCTCTAAGGGAGTTTGATAATTGAT
>CAZVGP010000002.1:0-27194 GCA_964626715.1 uncultured Candidatus Saccharibacteria bacterium | reverse complement strand
CGACCGACGGGTGCGAGCTCCAAGCAAAAATCTATGTGAGTGCTACCGCCGGCCGCAGGATGCGGGCAACGATAGCACTGTACCCCGTGAGATAGAAACCTACAATATTCTTTATTCGCAGAAAAACCTTAAAGGCACAGTGAGGGAAAACTCCGGGAATAAAGCTCTATCTCATGGGGTGTACGGCTTCAGAAGACCGGAGGCAACTCCTCAAAACACAAGACCCCGCCCCGTGAGTAGACTTTTGGCGTTATGCCTGTTACGGCGCCATAGTGTGCAGAGATTATATCTATTGCAATACTCTACAACTTTCAAAATTTGACTTGAGGCATATGGCGAAGCGCCGCACGCCAAAAGCTCACTACGGGGCGGGCCCCGTCACTAGAACTTGGCGCCGCGAAGCATGTTTTAAGTTTGTATCCCTTTGAATATTCAAATGCTCGATAGAATCTGGCTTCTAGGCAATCAAACAGCTTCGCAAAAAACATAGCGCCAAGTCTCAGTGCGGGGCCCACCGACGCGAAAACGAAAAACTCCCGTAAGGGAGTCTTTCGCAGATTTTCACAGAGCTAGCAATTGCTAGCACTCACGCCGTTACGATAGCATGAAAGACCCCGGTGCACAATCGCTACGGAAGCTTCCCGGCGTTGATCTGATCGATATAGTATTGCCCTTCGGACTGGAACGACGGATTGAGGCCGATCGCCTTCTGCAGCTCGGCGATGGCGTCTGCGGTATCGCCAGACTGCAAGTAACCGGCACCGAGATTCACGTGAGCGTTATAATCTCCCGGATTGGCATCAACGCGGGCTTTAAGGATCATGAGAACGCTTTGGTAATTCTTGACGGTAAGATATGCCGTAAGAACATTGTCGTCATCCGGTGTCATGGTTCCGTAGCGCGGCACAAGTAAGGACGATGCGAGCGAGAGGTTGCCCGTGCGGATTGCTCCCGCGGCGTACATGAGGCGCGCGGTGTCGAAGGCGGGCGCAAGATCGTACGCTTGCTTGAGCCAATTGAGCGCTGTGCCGGAGTTCCCGGCGTTTTCTTCAAGAGTACCGAGGTCGAAGAGTATCTGCTGCTTATCGGGTGAAAGCTTGTGCGCGGCGAGAAGCTCCGTGCGCGCCGCATCCGTCTTTCCTGTCTGCATGAGGTACGTGCCAAAAAATTCCCGGATGCGAGCATCGTTTGGCGTCGCTCCCGCTTGCGCGCTCATCTGGGCTTGTACGAACCCATCGACAGCAGATTGGAGCGTGGCGTCGCCGGCATTGAGATGCTTCACTTGGAACGCGAACTGCGTGATCTGCTCGCGGACTTCTTGAAGGCCCAAGCCCCCATTTCCCGCACTGGTCACGGCTTTCTTGAAATAGTCGAAGTTAGTTTGCACTCCCTCCGAGTGGGATGTGATTCCTTGGATGATGTTCGATGCCGTCGCAATGCCCGGGACGTTCACGAAGTACAACACGATTGCCATGAAAACGACAATGCACGGAGCGGCAATTGCGGAGAGCTCTGGAGAAAGCGGCGCATTCCACATGCTGTGCTGCGCAGCGGCGGCGGGCGAAGATGCTCCCGCGGGAGGCATCGCCGATGCCAGCCGCGATGCGCGTGAACGATACGCGATGTAGGCAAGCACGGTGAAAAACAATACGTAGCTCATGAGGTTGTCGAAAACGAACATGTCATGGAAGACGTATGCGCCGAGGAGACCCGTAAAGAGGCCCTGCTCGATCGCGCTGAAGGCTCCGCCCGGACAGAAGAGATACCACAGCGACGTCGCAAAGAGCGAGAGATAGAGCAGAAACCCGATTGCGCCGCCCGCGACGAGCCAGTCGATGAACTCGTTGTGCGCGCGATCGAACCACGGCTCCTGCGCATACAGCGACGGGTCATAGTATTTGTTGAAGATGTAGTTGAAGCTCTCCTGTCCCCAACCGATTACGATGGTCTTGGGACTTTCGATGAAGCCTTTCCATGCCATCTCCCAGATCGTGAAGCGAGTCGCGCCTTCGGAAAGCGAAATGCTGGCGATGCGCGTCAAAACCTCATTTCCCTGCACGAACGACGTATTCTTGAGGACAAAAAAACCGCCCACAAGAATGAATATCGCGATGATCGCGGCCACACCCCACCCGCGGAGGTTTTTGTTCCCTTTGGAAAACAGCAGAAAGATGATTCCCGCAAGAAACAAGCCGCCTACCAGCCCGAGGATCGTGCCCCTCGTCGCGGTGTAAAAGATGATGATGAGCTGAAGAATAAATGCGACCGCATAGGAAAGTGCGGCGGTGCGCGACCTCGCGGTTTCCCCTCTTCCCCACCATACAAAGGCGAGCAAGGTCGCAAAAACGCTAAAGAGCATATAGACGGCGAGGTACGTCGCGTTCCCGAATGTGCCATCGAGACGTACGCCGCCTTGGTTTATCGGGAATACATGCGTGAGCTGGAGGATACCGTACAGGGCTTCAATGACCGACACTCCGATGGTCGTATTCCACAAAAGTTTCCACAGCTTCTCGGAGATGAAGGTCGAGAAGAGAATCGTAAAGTACGCGACCACGTGCGCGATGCCGATCCATCCTTCCATGCGCTCGAAATTCGACCAGAAGCTCTTGTCGGGGTTTGCGCTGAAAATCGCGGAGATGCCCAGCAAGACGAGGAACGCGCCGACAAGATACAGAAGCAAAGATTTTTTCGGACGCGCCGAAGGATCGCGCAAGATGAGGATGCACCACAGCGCGAAGATTATTTCAATGATGATACGAAACGCAAAACCCTTCCCCGTGATAAACGGGAAGAACAGGGTATTCGTGACGAAAAGCGGAATGAAAAAGACGAGGAGGATGCCGCCGATTATGCTCCACCGAAGCCAATCATTCGTGTGCATGCCGCCTACTATACCCCGTGAGAGAAAAAACCGGAAGAGGAGCAGACGTACGGCGGGCACCGGGTATGGAATTTGCATACGCCTATCCCTCTCGAACTCCTCTCATGAGGTATACGATCCTTGCCGAGAGGCATCGAAACCCTCATCAAGGCGCGCTAGTATGTAGGGAAGCTGTGTTTAAAGAACCAGAAACTCGCCGAGAGACGTGGCTTCGCTGGAGCGAACGTTGCCTGAAAACCGATGTGCGGTATCTCATGAGAGGCGGTTCATGGCTCGGATTGGGGCAGCTTGCCGCTTCCCTCTCGTCCTTCACCTTGGCAATCCTTTTCGCAAACCTCATCCCGAAAGAAACCTACGGAACCTATAAGTATGTCCTGTCAGTTGTGAGCATGCTTTCCGCCTTCACCCTGACCGGCATCAATACCCCGCTTGCTCAAGGGATCGCCCGCGGGAAAGAGGGGGCGTTTCTGACGTCGCTTCGCGTGAAGATTCGCTGGGGAATGCTCGGCCTCATCGCGAGCATCGCGCTCGCGCTCTACTATTACTTCGCGGGGAACGCCGCGCTTGCCTTTGCCTTCTTTATCGCGGGCATCTTCATTCCCCTTATGGATCCCTTGGGGCTCTATAACGTCTATCTTCAGAGCAAGAAGCTGTTCGGAGAAGCGATCCGTTACTATGCGGTAAGCCAAGGCATCGCAACCGCTATCATGGCGGCAGCGCTGTATTTTTCAGGGAATCTTTTTCTTATCCTTACCGCCTATTTCGCTTCGTGGACAGCGCTTCGATATTTCTTCCACCGCATCACGATGGCAAAATTTCCTCCCAACGCGGAGGATGACCCGGAAATCATTGCGCAAGGAAAACATTTGAGTTTCATCGGGGTTCTCACAAATGTTGTGTCGAACATTGACAGCTTCCTCATCTTCCACTTCTTGGGTGCTGCGCCCGTCGCCCTCTATACGCTCGCCACCGCTCCCATAGACCAGCTGCGCGCTTCGTTCAAGAACGTAGCGCCGCTCGCCCTCCCTAAGCTCACGCACCGATCCATCAAGGAAATCAACGGGCTTCTCGTGCATCGGCTCGTAATCCTCTTTGCAATCGGCTTCGGCACTGCGGCCCTCTATGCCTTCGCCGCACCGATCCTTTTCCCTATTCTTTTTCCAAAATACGTTACGGCGATACCGATCTCAATCGCGTTCGCATTCACACTCTGCCTACAGTTGCCGCTTACCTTCTTCACCGCAGTCGGACAATCGAAAATACACCTGATACCGAAATCATGGTTCTACTGGTCGAACGTCCCGCAATCGTTGCTTATCCTTTCAGCCGTTCTTTTCATCCCCCTTTTTGGTTTGTGGGGCGTCATCGTGAGCGTCTACCTCCAAATCATAGCCGCGCTTGTCATTGTAAGTATTCAGTGGAACATGCTGACCCGCCGCCATGCGTAATATCCGCTTGCCAAAAAAAATCCTCGTCATATCTTCTTGGGCCCCGCCGATGCGCGGCGCAAGCCCGTTATTTTTTGAACGGCTTTTCGCAAATTTTGACCCTTCTTCATATGCTATCTTCACTACCGATAAGGCAGCAGGCTCTTCGCTTTCTGGAGCAAGACTTCCCGGGCGATACTTTTATTTCAATCGCACCAGAACCTTCATAGGGTCTCTCTTCGACACTGTGCGATATGGCAGACAAATTATTTACCGTGAAGATATAGAAGTCCTTATCGGATTGAGCGATAAAGGGCATGCGCTCGTGCTCACATGGATCTTGTCAAAGATAACCGGTAAACCATACGCGCTCTATCTCTTCGACCCGTACAAAGGCAACCGCTTCGGATTTCCGCTGGACCAGCTCGCCTTTTGTTTCGAACCGATGCTTCTTAGAAAAGCGGCTTTCCTCATAGTCCCGAATGAAGCCCACGCGCAGATGTATCGTGAACGATATGGAAAACAGCTTCATTGCATAGTGATTACGAATACCCTATTACCGCACGCTGTCGCACAGTCCGAACGCTCATCGCATCCGAAATCGTACGAGATACTGTACACGGGGAATATCTACTGGGCGCAAGAAAGAAGTGTGCTCAATGTCATCCGCGCAATCAGAAATATGACTGACATCGAGGTACGAATAACCCTCTATACCACGCGCCACATAACACAACTTGAAAAGAAATTCGCAGATGAACCGCGCGTAAGATTCGCATCGGCATCTCCTTCTGAAATGTCAGCTATCCAATCGAGCACCGATATACTCCTGCTTCCGCTTTCGTGGCATACAAACGCGCCGGATGTGATTAACACCGCGACACCCGGAAAGACGTCGGAGTACCTGATTTCGGGGCGGCCCATTCTCGTCCATGCGCCGGCAGAAAGCTTCCTCGCGGGTTATGCGCGCAAGAACGGATTCGCAGAGGTCGTTGATACCGAAAATCAATCCGCGCTTCAAAGCGCGATACGAAAATTACTGATGGACAAGCACCATGCTGCAAAACTCATAGAAAACGCCCGGGCAACGTTTGTGCGCGATTTTGACCTCTCAAAAAACGCACGAGCTTTCTCCCAAGCGCTTCAGGCGTTCGGAGACCCTACGCACGCTTTACCACAATAACGGGAAATGAATCGCGCGGCACGCTTATCGCAAAGGCCGTCTTTGTGCCATCGCTTTTCTCATCATTCACGAGAATGCGTTCCCCCATCGGCATATCAAAAAAAATCTGATCGTAGCGCACGCCATAGGCACGCAGAGATGATTCAGTTACTGTCCGATACTCGACTTTACGGGCAGTAAAGAGGATAACCGTGTCTTCCGGACGTGTCTGGCTAAGAAACGCTTTGATACCCGGAACGAGACGGTCTTCGCCTTCAAGATGGCTGTTATGGATGAAGATGACGCCATCGACATCCAAAAGCCAGAGCTTCGGCTGGGCGACAGACAGCTTAAGTTCCATGCGTTTTGAATGACGCCCCGATAGCCCCACCAGGATGGTTTCTTTTGAAGACCTCCAGCGGGATTGAAAGCCGGTCTACAAGTTCCATGGAAAGCGCTTGCAGAAATACGAGAAACACGATGCTTGAATTATTGGGAATCTTGTCCCAAGGATCGCCTTCGGAAAGGATTTCAAAAACGAGCTCATTGCCGAGAATCTTCCCCGCAGTGGACCCTGCGCGGCAGGTGAGAAGCCAATTAGTGGTTTTTATTTTTTCAAGGAGCCGCGCAAGCTGGATGGTCTCTTCCGTTTCGCCGCTCTTTGAGAGCGTAATGACCAGATCTCCATCCGCAACCACGCCGAGGTCGCCGTGAACCGCCGAATTCGAATGCATGAAATGCGCAGCTATCGAGAGCGAATTCAGGGTACCGACAAACTTTTCGCAAAGCGGCACGTTCTTTCCCAGAGCGGTCGCGATGATCGAACCGCCGTTTCGGATGGTACGCATGCAGTCTTCAAGCAAACGATTGGAAATCGCTTCATCAAAACGCTCGCACGTTTTATCGAGAGTATCGATTTGCTGTCTAAAATGTTTCTTCATAGCATTTCATCAACAACTGAATACCATTATAGAACGCTCCGCAGATGGAGTCATAATCATCCCATGCATAGCTCGCGAGTGAAAGCCAGATGATGGCATGGAATAGGCGTACCTTGCGCGGATCGGCCTTGGTCTCGCTGAAAAACACATCGGCTGTCTCTTCCCATCCGTTTGAAGCGATAGAAAGTTCCGCGCCACCCCCATCGAAACTAAGCCTGAAATTCTTTCGGTTAAACTGATCATAATTGCCCGCGATCGAATAATACACTTTTGCCCAGTCATACGCGGGGTCGCCATAGAGCTCTACCGCGCCATAGTACCCGCGCGGATCGATGAGGTAGGTTTTTCCTGACCCGGCATCGTAGAGAGTATTTGAAAATGTCGGATCCCCATGAATGAGCCGATACGCTGATTCGTGCAAATACGGCTCGCACATCCGTTCAACGAGTTCCCACGAGGTATAGAAGTTCACGCATCTGCGCCCGTTTATAATTATGGCGTCGTCCGCGCTATACGGAACGAGATCTATGACTGAGTCCAAACGACGCTTTGTTTTATGAAGTATCGCCTCGCAGTTATTTTCATATGCATTCGGCACGTTCACGCCATCTGCCGCATGTAGCAACTGCAAGTGACGAAGGGCTTCCACGAGAACGTGCTCTTTTCTCTCAAGAGGCACGTCCGCATACCCGAGCGGAATGCCTTGTATACGCTCCAATATCAGAGGTGCGAACGAAAACACTTTTGGAATGAAGTTAAAATCAAACCGAGCTGTATGGCGGTACCAATCTGACTCGTGCCGTGCGAGAGTATTTCCTTGCTCTCCCAACGACTGCTTGATGACCCAATCACTCTCAAAAGAAATCGAATTGAACGGCCGTGTATAAGCGAATGACTCAGAATAGCGTCGGTAGGCTTCCATCGTTCCGATCTCAACGACATTTTCAAGATGATAGGGATGAAAACGGATGCCTTTTTGGCGCAGGTATGCACAGAACTCCGCGTTTTCGGGAACATCTGCTATTTCTTTCTTATCCTTAAATAAAAAAACGCCAGCAATCCCTTCTGTAGCACTGGGTTTTTCAACAAGGCTGTCATTGTTAAAACTCCATCGGCAAGAAAAAGTTTTTGAGAGGCCGATGTAGTTGTTTTTTACTACGTCGAGGTGCGCCGGGTGCACGAGATCCTCATACCACAAGTCGCACCACGTAATAACAAAAGGGGTGTCGTCTGGGATATATTCTAACGCATGTGCGATTCCTGCACTTGTCGCATCTTTTTCGCGATCAATAATCCGATAATTGAATTCTTTCGCAAAATGCGAGAGATACCTGCGCAAAATATCTTTCTTATAATACGCGATGATGAGAAACTCCGCCTGGGGATTCCGGCGCATAAGATGCAAAAGCATCGGCTCGCCGCGAACCGAAACAAGCGCTTTCGGCTTGTTGTTCGTCAACGGCCGAAGATGCGTTCCCTGCCCTCCTGCTTGAACAATAATGTAACTGTCCATAATGCAAACCCCTGCCGACAATCAGCTTAGAAAAAAGACATACCGATGGTACCATGTACTTCCAAAACAAAAAATGCCCTCCGTACAGCGCATCAAACGCTTTCTTGAAAAGTGGAAACCGCTTCTCTTCGAACTACGACACCGCGTCGCTGAAGACGAGTGGGCGATTATCTGCCCGGCCGGAATAGGAGACACCTATCTGCTCTCCAGTCTCGCGGAATCCTTGCTCTCAGAACACGGCGGACGGACCTGTACCATATATACATCAGCCGAACAGCAATTCATTCCGGCTCTTTTCCCCGCGTTGCGGCATGCCGCTCTTCCTTCCACATGGGATGTGTCGTGGATGCGTAATCGTCCGTTTCAAAAAGGCCGCTTGTCCTACGGGCATTTCGCTCGCAAAGACATCACGCGCCTCATCGGGTACAAGAGCATCACCCTGCTTGATTGCTACCGTGCGCTTTTAGACTTGCCGCAGGAAACACGCGTTTCTCTCCCGCGAAAAACTACCGCCCAAGAAGTAAGTGGGGCAGAGCATTTTCTCATCGAGCATTCGGCCAAGCCGGGTAAAACCGCACTCGTATTTCCAAAGGCCCGCTCGTCTTCGAGTCTTTCAGACGTACAAACGGAACTACTATGCGAACAACTGGCAGACACAGGATGGGATGTGTTAATAAGTTCAGCGGGCAACGACACTGCGATTCGTGAGGATTTTCAGCGAGTTTCTTTTCCATCTCCGATGCTCTACGCTTTAGCCGAAGTAGCAGGAAAGGTGGTCACGGTCAGGAGCGGAATTGCTGATCTTTTAAGCGCTTCTTCGTGCCAATTATCAGTTCTCTATCCGCAAGATTTAAATCATAACTGGAACGGTGGACCACTCATAGCGGGCACCGGTTTGAGAGCTATGAAAATTTCCCCTTCGGCGCAAGAATTCGAAATCGAGATAAAAAAACCGATACCTCAGGACATTCTTCTTTTGATTTCTCAGACACACTGATGCGGTCAAAAGCCTGTCTCCGACCACACCACGCGCTTGACGTAGTCGGTGTAACTGATGATGGTACGCAGCACCTTTTTTGAAACATTGGGAGCATCGTAATCCGCTGGGATTTTGAAATCGCGCTCGCTCCCGCGCTGTTGACCGATGGCGACGTCGACAGCCTGCAGAACACGTTCGGGATTGAGACCTGCGAGGATGAATGATCCTTCTTCGATAGCCTCATGCCGCTCATGTGTTTCCCGCAAAGAGATACCAGGAAAATTCAACATCGCTGATTCCTCGCTGATGGTTCCCGAGTCGGAAAGGACGCAGAAGGCATTCTCCTCGAGATGCACGTAATCGAAGAAGCCGAGCGGTTTCATCACTTGAACCTCTGGTGGAAACAGTATCTTCCCTTCCTCAAGACGCTTCTTCGTACGCGGATGCACAGAAAAGATGATCGGTTTCTTATATGTTTTTGCAATGGATGCAATGATGGCAACAAGGCGTTTTAGATGCTCCGGATTGTCAACGTTCTCCTCACGATGAAGGGAGAGGACGAAATATCCCCGAGGCGAAAGCGAAAGTTTTGAAAGAACCTTTGAAGCATCGATTGCTCCTTTGTGGACCGTGAGCACCTCACGCATCGGCGAGCCGGTCTTCACGATGCGGTCTGATGGCAGGCCCTCGCGCAAGAGATTGTCCCTGGCAATGTCGCTGTAGGGCAGGTTGATATCGCTCATATGATCGATGACGCGACGGTTTACTTCTTCCGGTACGCGCATATCGAAACAGCGGTTCCCCGCCTCCATGTGAAAGATGGGGACCTTCCGCCGCTTTGCGGCGTACGCCGAAACAGCGCTATTCGTATCACCCAAGACCAGGAACGCGTCTGGCTTCTCTTTCTTCAAAACCTCATCGACGCGCACAATAGCGTTCGCAACCAACTCCGCCGCGCTTGTGCCGGCAGCATCGAGAAAATAATCAGGCTTTCGCAAGCCCAGATCCTTGAAGAAAATCTCGTTGAGCTCGTGGTCGTAATTCTGCCCGGTATGGACAAGGATATGCTCGGCATGCCGGTCGAGCTCTTTGATCACCTCCGAGAGCTTGATGATTTCTGGTCGAGTTCCGATGACCGTGACGACTTTTATTTTTCGCATATGAGTAAGCGGTTACCGTATATACTACACTTTTTCGAGAAAGGTATCCGCATCCATCGGATTATAGAGTTCATCGGTCCAAAAGGCGGTAACCAGTTCTCCCGAGCCGGTATTGGTGATGTTATGCGTCATGAATGCGGGCATGTCGATGTATGTGGGACGATCTCCGGAAACCTCGTATGAAAAAATCTCGTCGAAAAGGAGTTTCCGGAGACGAATGATTGCCTTCCCTTTTACCACGGCAAAACGCTCAAGCTTGCGCACGTGGTAATGGTTGCCACGGGTTGCACCCGGAACAGTGGTGGAAAGAAATGCTTGCCCGCCGCCTCCTGATTTTATGACTTCGACAAGCGTTCCACGCGCATCGGACTTCGGCTGGAACGCACGCGGATAAAAACCGTTAGTAAAAAGATGCGAACGCAAGGTGCTGAACAATTGTCGTTCGAGGGCGGAATGGTACGCAGGTATCACACCTTCGGCGTATGAATCGAGGAACCCTTTGAGGGTCGTGTAGATAGCGGACACGCTCATATCGGCTCCCGCAAGTTCTCTGTCACCCTCCGAGGGGCTGTGGAGCAGCTCATATATGCGGCGCGCCACATCTTGCGCGTATATGAGCGGTATAGAAACTCCTTCTGCAATAGTTGATTCAGCTCCGGTTGCAAGCTGGTGGCAAAATGTTGATACGACGGAAGAGGTAAGGGGATTTCCCCATTCGCCAAACTCATTTGGGATAATAAGATTCGTAATTTTTGCGCCGCGTTCTTTACCCCATGCAGTAAGGAAAGCTCCTACCTCTTTTTTTGATTTGCCGTAGGGCGTATTGCGATGCACGTGCGTTGAAGAGGCAAAGATGATGTAAGGTTTTGCCTTCGCCTCATCGCATGCAGCAGTGAGGGCCTGCACCAGTCCCATGTTAATAGCGTATATCGCCTCCTGATCTTTGGTATTTCCTGGATGAGCTCCGGCGAGGTGGAGTATGGCATCACACGTCTTGACGATGCCGGGAAGTTCATCGCGACGCGCCTCAAAAAAATCACGATCGATGGTAACTACCTCGATTTCGTTCTTATACGGAAGCAGAAACCATCGCAGGTGATAGCCAAAAAATCCAGTCGGGCCGGTGATTCCTACCCGCATCATTGTTTGAGCATCTTTTGTATATAGGGCAAACTCCGCAACAGCGCTTCTGTCTGGGGAACGTCGAGACGAGTGGTATTTTCTGATGTGTAGTCTCCGGCGGTTTTCTTGATCACGCCCTCATTGTAAAACTTTTCATAGTCCAAACCGCTTACCAGTTTCGGGATCCTGAAATAGTCCCCCATATCTTTTGCCACAGCAAGCTCAAGCCCTGTTGCAAGCGTTTCGTGGATCTTCTCTCCCGCACGTGTGCCGATAACGCGTATTGGATTTTTTGCTTCAAAAATATTCAACAAAGCCTGCGCGAGCGTTTGAACGGTAGCGGCCGGGGCCTTGCGTATGAACAAGTCGCCTTGTTTTGCGTTTCCAAACGCAAACAACACCAGGTCAATCGCGTCTTCAAGAGACAAGAGGAAGCGTGTCATGCTCGGGTCTGTTATCGGAATCGTTTCTCCACGTTTGATGTGATCAATAAACAGCGGGATGACGGAACCGCGCGACGCCATAACGTTGCCATAGCGGGTGATTGTGAAGATGGTATCGCTCTTGCAGGTACGGCCTTTCGCCTCGGTAATCTTTTCGGCAAGTGCCTTTGACATGCCCATGACATTTATGGGATAGACGGCCTTGTCGGTCGAGAGTACGACAACTTTCTTCACGCCGCATTTTTCCGCTAGATCCAGGACATGGTGCGTGCCGATCGTGTTCGTACGGACATCTTCCATCGGAAAGAACTCGCCGGTCGGTACCTGCTTTAAGGCCGCCGCATGGAATACGGCATCCGCGCCGGAGAGCGCATCCTGTACCGCTTCTGTATCGCGCACGTCGCCAATAAAGAATGCGAGCTTCGGCGAGTCCAACCGCTCGCGCATGTCGTGCTGTTTCAGTTCGTCGCGGCTGAAGATGGTTATTTTTTCAACGCCGGGCTCGTCGAGCAACCGATTCACCATCGCGTTCCCGAACGAACCGGTTCCCCCTGTGATAACGAGATGTCTGAGATTCATGGTTCAAACGATGAATTTGATCGCGTCCAGCATCTGCACGTGCGGGTCGATGCCGATAATAGTGGAATGGCGTTTTTTGTCGCTCATCGTATAATTGCGAACGAGAACTTTGTAGCCCAGCTTTTCGAACTCATGCGGTTCCCATGCCGAGCGATGCGTCTGCCAGTGGTCGCCGCCGTAGCCGAGGATGTCCAGGTCCTGCGGGATGAAGCCGCGAGGATTTTCAGAAATGACTGCTTTTCGGGCGATTTCCTCGCACTGCCGGAGCAACTCAAATCCTTCGTCCTTTTCCAAATGCTCTATAATGTCGCAGCCGATCACGAGGTCAAAGCTTTTCGGTACGAACACATCACGCAACTTCCTGACGTCATACTTCACCACGACATACGGCACATCGGATTCGATATGCGAGAAATATGGCTCGTGGATGTCGACGCCGACCCTGATCTGCGCAGGAATGTATTTCGATTTCAGGGCGAGGCCGCACCCGACATCTAAAACCGATTCGATCTCTCCTTCTTTCCACGGCCACAGATGTGCCTGAGCGAAAATCTTAGGAAGCGTATTTTCTGCCCAATCTTCTTTCGACATACGGGTGCTACACGGGCGTCATTAGGAAATAACCTCTAATCGTGAGGCCAGTATACCAACCTGCCTGTCCCATGAAAAGTTACGAAGCGCCGTCTCGCGAGCGGCGTTCCCGACCCGCTCGCGAAGCGCCGCGTCTTTGAGCGAGCGCAGTATGCCGAGAAACGCATCCGTATCGCCTGGCGGAAACACGAACCCGTCGACGCCGTCCGCAATGACCCGGTCTGCATCGGAGGTAGCGCTTGCGACGACCGGCTTCCCCATCGAAAGATACTCGGGAAGCTTGGAGGGAAACGAGATCCGGCTCACGGCGTCTTCGACGCGTGGAATGACAAGGATGTCGCACGCGGCAAGGAATGCCGGGACCCGCTCGTGCAAAACGCCGGGAACAACGGTAATACCGCCCCCCGATGGAAGATTTTTTTCCTCGCTCGAGAGTATGGCCAGTCGGAAGAGGGGATCCTTCGCACGAAGCTTTTTAAACGCATCCAGAAGGAACGGCACGCCTTGCCACTTGCGCAGGTTCCCGGCATAGCCGATAACGATATCACCTGGCGCGCGATCAAAGAATGTTCCCGGTCTGACATCAGGGCGGAACAGGTTTGTGTCGACTCCGCCATATATCGGCGCAACGGAGGAATTATAGCGGGAGAGAATTTCTGCGGCGTTCTCGCTGCAGGTCGTGATGAGGCCACACATTGGGTAGAAAAGCCCGTAGATGCCGCGTTCAAACCAGTAGCGGAATATGCCGATAGAGCCGTAGAAGCGAGCCTCGATTTCCAGAAAGCCGTGCATCTCAAGGACGATTTTTACGCCAGTCATGATTTTCAAAAGTGCAAGATAGTACCACGCAGACATGGTGTGGCCGATGATGATGCGCACACGTTCCTGTCGCACGACGCGAAGAAGAACTTCTAGGTCCTGGTACTTCCCGTTTGAGAGATAAACGCGAGAAGCTGCAAAGGGCAGCGTGTCGTCCCAGGACGCGACGGTGAGTGAAAAGCGCTTGTCTTTTGCCAAGCGTTCAAGAATGCTCCGGACGCGTATGGGCGTGCCGCGATTCTCCGAGAGCCTGCCGCGATATATTGCAAGAACGGATGTCTGATGCGAATTGAGATGCGAGAGGATGCGTTTTGCCCGTATTGACCAGTCAAACGAAAAGCTCTGCTCCCGGGCTCTCTTGCCAAGACGCTTCGCGATAGCAGCATTTTTTCGAAGATGCTCTATGCCCCCTGCGAGGGCTGACGAATTATCCGAGGGTACGTAGAGAGCGGCGTCATCTCCCGCAAGTTCCCGCACGCTCGGCAAATCAGAAGCGACGACCGGCTTTCCTGCCGCCATATACGCCAAGAGCTTCAGGGGTGAAGTAAATGAAACCGACACTGGGTCTGTGCCCGTATTCGGTAGGACACACACATCAGCGGCTGAAAGATTGTCGGGGAGCTCCGAATACGGGCGAGCCCCGAGAAACGTGACCTGCGGATAGCGCTTGCGCAGGGTTTCTACTTGCCTCGGATACCCGCCGATAGCGACGACACGAACATCGGGAAGAAGCTTCGCGGCTTCGAAAAGCGTTCCGGTCCCTTTCCAGCCATTCAATGCGCCGACATAGAGCGCAATAAATGCATCCGGCAGGAGGCCGAGACGTTTCCGCACTTTTTCTCTTGATTCGACGTGCGCGAATGATTCGACATCGACACCGTTCGCTATGGCAAGTATTTTTCCGGCTGGAATTCCTTTCTGGGTATAGAACGTGCGCTGTCCTTCGGAGACGACGACCAACTTTCCCGCACGTTTCACGACGAAGCGCGCGGAAAAGTTCCATGCGCCGTCGTGTGATTCCCACACAACATTCCGCACGCCGAAAAGCAGCGCGAGAAACAGCACATGCTCATCGCGGCCGTACACGACATCGGCTTTTCGCTTTTTCGCGTATCGCGCTAGGGCAAAAGCGAATGAAAGTATCTGCACAATAAAACCGAAGCTTCCCCATCTCCGGACCGTGTCGGGAATCGGAAGTTTTGTGACAGGGAAAGATATCCGTACCCCGTAGTACGCTTGCCACGACTCGGTGATCGGTGTCCACCGGTTCGGCACCAGAAGTTCCACATGCTCTCCCGCCGCGGCAAACGCCTCGCACGCTTTGGCGATCTGCGCACCATGCGCCATCTCGGTCGGGAATCGGATGTTGGCGATGTAGAGGATGTTCATGTTTGATTCTTACTATCGATATTGAATATGAAATGAGAAGCAAGAAACGTCCAGGCGGCAATCGCGATAAGAGTGAGAAATTGCGCGGACAGATACCATACCTGAACATATTCGACGAGCACATACACGGCAATGGCATTAACGGCGAGATTCAGAATCTGCAAAAGCAAAAACTGAATCAGTTGTCTGTCTGCCTGATGCACCGCAGTATCTTGAAACGTCCAGAATTTCTGTAAAGTAAAGCTCACCGCGAACGCGACTAAAAACGACAGAACGAGAGAATACATATACCACACGCCCAGCAGGCTCGTGAGCACATAGAGTGCCGTAAGATTCACGAACGCGGCGAGAGTGCCGGAAATCAGAAAACGAAAGATCTTCGAAATGCCTGCATCGGCTGAAGAAGGCCGGCCTTCGGAAAAATCTTGTATCAGTGTTCTGCATTCGCCGCTCAAGACAAGGGCATGTTCCTGGCCTCTCTGCCGTGAATACCACATGGATGCAACGGGCTTGCCGCTCCATCGTTCAAGCTCTGCTTGAGTAGCGAGCCACGGATGAAAGAGTAGTTCGACCGAAAACGGGGTGCGAATTGCTGTAAATTTCCTGAGAGCTGCCCACGTAGAAGCGAATGACATGCGCCCTGAATAGAGCGCCCCGGCAAAGTAATCCGTTGTTATACGATCCGGCAACACACGGGCACGATTCCTTTTTGAAAATATCATCAGTGCTATCCATCCGGGGATACGCGTCCCTATTGAAAGAAGCGAACCGACTGCTGGTATATGAAAAGGCTCACGAGGAATGCGAATCGAAGAAATAGTAGGCAACGCGACGATCACGTCAAACACGAAGGGCACCATGTGTACGTGCTGATGGCCGTTTACCCCGTTGATCTTCCCTACCCCTTCGATTCCATCACGCACTAACGCATACTGCGCCGAGAGTTCTCGGCGTATCTGCTCGCGCAGTTCTGCGCGCCTCGAAGATGATAAAAAAACATAGCGGATCAGCAGGCCACCTACTGAATAACGGAACATGCCCTTTGCGTTAAGAAGAAGCGGGACCGCAGAAAGAGCTGAAACAGGGCGCCCATCCGTAAGATTCAGGTGCACGAAAAGCTGCAGATGATCTTTCCGCTTCAAGTACTCGCCAAGCGCATACTCCGTCGCTTCGCCATTTGCGAGAATGCTGACAGCCCTGACCACGCCAGCATCAGCAGTCTCTAAGATAGAATCAGTAACGCCTTGAGTAAGCCCGAGATCGTCCGCGGTGACAAGAATGTCGCGCATCGTGCTTATGCATTCTGCGAATCTGTTCTTTTCCGTACCGCATAGAGCGGCCGAGCCGTCACTTCATTTTTTATGCTTTCTATATAGAGCGCTAGAAGCCCCAAGGCAGTGAGAATGATGCCGACCAGGAACAAAATCATCACGGCGACCATCGCGGTGCCCGAGACTTCTAAATTGAGAGGATCTCCCAAAAGCGGCTGTTCGATGATAATGAACGTGCCGAGTAACCCCGCAAAAGCCGTAACCAAAAGGCCGAGGTAGCCCGTGATACGGAGCGGAAAAAAACTGTGCGCGATAATCGCAGAAAATGCAAGCCCGAAAAGTTTTTTATAGCTATAGCGCCTTCCTCCTGCGGCACGCACCGGAGCGGAAAAGCCCACAAATGCGCGACGGAATCCGAGCCAATCGATGATGCCGCGCGTGATACGGCGGTGTTCGCCGAAACGGCGGAACTCTTCCGCCACCTTCCTATCTATCAGACGAAAATCAGTTTCATGAAGTACCGCCGGCATGTCGCTGATGGTGTTCATAAGAAAAGTGAACATGCGAGAACCGGTGCGTCGGAATAGCGACTCCCGTTCGCTTATGGCGCGTACACCGATGACTACCTCTGCACCGCGCTCCCATTCGGAAATAAAATCCGGGATGCGCGCGGGCGGATGCTGAAGGTCGGCATCGAGCATGATAACCGCATCGCCTTTCGCTTCGGTGATGCCAGCTGTAAGCGCAACCTCCTTTCCAAAATTGCGCGAGAGCTCTATAGAAATGACCTGGGAGTTTTCCTTGGCTAGTGCTTCGATCCGTTCTGCGCTCCTGTCAGACGAACCGTCATTGACGAAAATCACCTCGAGCGCATAGGGACTGCCAGCGAGCACGTTCATCACCGCTTCGAAAACACGGCGGATGTTCGCTTCTTCATTAAAGACCGGAATGACCAGGGAGAGAAGCTTTTTTTGCGAGGATGACATAGTGGCTTACAGTTTGTTGAGGAGCGTACGCACTGAAAGGAACGGAGTTTTGCTTGTAGGTCGCGTCATTTACGATAACAATATCGGCAGAGCCTGCGACAAGGGCATGCAATGCTTCCCCGCCGATGATCTGCTCCGGATGCGGCGCTAGGTATTGATAATACTCTTTTGTCTTGAAAAAGACCACTGTTTCCGGGACGTTGTAGGCAAATATGCTCGTATCCGTTGAGAGTGTATCGAAATAAGCCGTAAGCGCCGCGGTGCGCGTGCTGTGGTAGTACGAAGCGACATACGAGGTCCTGGAGAGCTGATAGAGCTGGATTCCTGCCAGTAGCGCGATGAGTGTGCATACGAGAAGCATTAGAAGATGAGGCCGGACACGGGAAAACCGATTACTGATCGAGGAAGCAAGGTAGAGCAGAGCTGCAGGCAAAAACAATAACGCTATGATCTGTGCCGGAAAGAAATAGCGATACCACCCTGGCGTGCGGAGGTAAAAGAGAACAACGAGGCAGGCGAATGCGGCCGCAGTACCTTCGACGACAGTAACTGTTTTCCGTCGCAACCACAAGCTTCCCCACCACACGGCAAGGAAAAAGAGAAGGTAGAGCGGGCTTGCCTCCTTCACAAAACGAAGCAGGTTCTCGAGCATGAGTCGCACGATATCTCCCGCTTCGTAGGGATTCAGATAAAAGGAAAGCATGGTGCCGAGAGAATCCGTGCCGGTGAACTGTGTGAGGATCCATGTCCCGAACGCAACCCCGAAGGCGGCGGCAGCGGCCAGGATGCCGAGAGGCTGCCGAAAGAATGCGCGGCCGCGCCAGAGGATGCCGACGAATGCGGCCGGTAGGAGAAGGATATAAATCGGTTTCGTCACGATCGCTAACCCAGAAAAAAGACCGAGAAGCACGAAACGCCAGACGCCCCGCCATTCGTGCCTTTCAAGCGCAAGGAGCGAAATGAACGTGAGCATTACAAAAAAAAGCCCGGGCACTTCGCCGAGCACACTCTTGCCATCTCCGTACAAAACCGGGAACGTGACAAAAAGAAGCGCCGAGAGCATCGCGGCAGAAGCGCCGTACAGCTTCCGCACGAATGCATAGGAACTCACGAGAAGCGCGAGGATAAAAAGAACCATCACGATCCTTCCGGCAAAAACGCTCTGGCCGAACACCAGGTACGAAAGCGCGACCGGTGCAGTCAGCGGATACCCAGCAGTTACGGCGCTCCCGGAAACGAGCCCTCCGGGCTCGATCTGCAAGCGGAATCCGTCACCGTGGGAAGCGTTGAGGGCAAGCTGTGTATAGAACCCCTCGTCGTACCAGACGGCAGGGCTTTCAGTGAGATGATACGTCGCGAATAAAAGCGCGACCAGAAACAGAACTGCACAGACGATAATTTCAAAAAGACGCGAAGAAACCAGCTGGCGAATGGATTCGGTGTAGGAAATGATTTTCTGTGACACGTTACTCGTAGCTATTGTAGCGCCTTCTCAACGCTTTCTCGCGGCCAGGTACAAATATGTTAGGGTTCCCGCCTGGCAAGGGCAAGAAGCGCATCGACATTGTGTACTATGGATACGTCATCCAAATCCTGCGGCGCCGCACGTGCAAGTTCTTGATAAAACAACGTATCGGTGGCGAGCTTCTTCATAGCAGCCGCCAGTGCATCGGCATCATCACGTGGCACAATAAGGCCGTCGACACCGTCTCGAACGACATCAGAAGAAGTTTTAAAATCGGTGACAATGACGGGTAACCCCGCCGCATGCGCCTCAATAATAACCAACCCGAACCCTTCGCGGCGCGAGGGAAGAACGAGCGCATCTGACCCAGAAAGTAATCGCGATACATCGTTGCGTACGCCCAAAAAATATGCCCGATCGCTAACGCCGAGTGCGTGTGAAAGTGATTGAAGCGCTGCCGCTTCAGGGCCAGTCCCCGCAACGAGCAAGCGGATATCCTGCGGTAATTTTGCTAAAGCGCGAAGCAAGACATCAACTCCCTTATCACCGATAAGCCTTCCGACAAAGATATACAGGAATGCTTCTGCAGGCACGGAAAGTTCTGCACGAATGCTGCTGGCAACTTCTTTATGCGTATATCCTGTCAAATCAACCCCGTTGTGAATGACCGTTATTTTCTTTGGATAGATTCGATGCCTGATGAGAGACCCCTTCACAGCATCTGAAACCGCGATGACACGTGTCGTGATATGCTGGAGAAGCATGTCCAACATGAACTGCTTTCTGGATTTCACCGTATCGTATTCACTGTGCTCAAATATATAGATTTGGGGGATGCCCGCGATGCAGGCAGCAAAACGCCCAACGGTGTTAGCAAACCACATGTGCGTGAAAACCACATCAGGCTGGATATGACGCAATAAGCGCACGAGTGCGAACATCCCGGTTATGCTCCGCAGGCGTGGGTAGGGTATATATATTTTTCGTTCGGAAGGCAGACTGCATCCATCAATAAGCGTGTTCCCCGCTTGTAACCGCTCGAAGAATATGAGCCACACGGGCACACCCCGCCGTTCCAGTTCGTTTATCTCATCAACAATGAGGCGGGCGACTCCTCCGGTAACCATGTTTTGCACTATGATGACGATTTTCATATATTGAAAAGACGTGCAAGTAACATTCTCACAAGCGCGACTTGGTAACGTACCGATCGAAATTCGTATGAAAGCGGCAGCCACGTGCCGTGGCAGAAAAGCGCGCTGTGCGCGAAGCGCGCGATCCAGCTCAGAACGCTCTTTGCGCCGTCAAAAACACCTCTGCGAAGCGCTGCGGGGCCGATTCCCGCGAGACGCTCAACCTCCATGCGAAGGTACCGCTCTGTCTTTGCAGCAAGGATTTCCTGGTCTTCCGAAACCGGGACGAGGATTGCCTCGGAAAGAGCCCGTATCGGAGTTTCGGGGGAAATGGCGACCCGCTCATGGACTCTTTTCCGGAAACCCGTGACGCCTTCGCGATGGAAAAAGCGTATCTGCCGATTAGGATAACTCGCGGAGCACGTGATGCGCACTCCTCTGTATTCATATAGTCGCGCGATCCAATAGGCTGCTATCTTCGAGTCTGTGGCGATTTCGCGGATACGAGAAACGAGCTCCGGACTTGCCTCTTCATCAGAATCCAGGAAGAAAAACCAGCGTTCGCGCGCCGCGTGCAGGGTCTGGTTGCGTACCCCGGCAAAATCGGCGATGCGGCTTTCGGCATCGAGAAAGCGGGCATCCTGCCGGATCACGCGTGCGCCGAAGGCATATGCGATTCTAGACGTTTCATCGGTCGAGCCGCCATCGCACACGATGATGTCCGAAAAACCTTTCACGCTTTCAAGCACCCGTTCAAGAGTCGAGGCGGAATCTTTCGTGAGAATGGCGACAGTGCAAGGGATGGTGCTGGTACTCATGATCGCATCTCTTGAGCGAGGCGAGCAGCCAGCGCCGGAAGCGCATGCGCCGGTACAAGCAGGGAAAGCGTTTCGGCCGGAGTATGCCCGAGATTCGCTGCTATCTTTCCGGCAAGCTCTTCTGCCGTTGCAAAATGATACTCCGGGCCGGCTACTAGGGCAAAATCCGCGCTCGAGGCAAGTACTATGCACCCGCAGGACGCCGCCTCAAGAATGGTCTTGTCGAGCATCCCGGAGGGAGAGCAGTTCACGAATATCTCATGGGTGCGATAGAGCGCCGGAGCCTTGACGTTTGGTACGGCCGGCAAGAAGGAAACGCGTTCGGCGATGCCTGCGATCTTTGCGCGCTGCTTCAGCGATTCGTAATATGCATCGTCTTGAGAAAGAGGAGAGCCCACGAAAGAAGCGGAAAAATCGACGCCGCGGCGCGCGAGCATCGCGAGCGCTTCGATGAGCATGCCGGCGCGTTTCGAGGGCGCCATGCGTGAAAGAAAGAGGATCGAGCGCGGCACGCGTCTGGCGCGGGTGTCCGGACAGAACCTCACTGTATCGACCCCGACCGGCATGCGCACTGCGTCAGCATATTTTGCAGTGTACGAATGCACGGAGGTATAAAAAATCTTTTGGCAGAAAAGCGCAGCCGCGTCGGTCACTAGGGAACCTGCGTAGTGATTCCGCCACAGATACACCTTCTTTCCCAAGAGTTTCCAAAACCATCCGGCAACAAGGACATACTCCTGACTCATATGCACGAAGACAACGTCGTAGCCGCGGCGAAGCTGCCACGCGAGCTTGAGAAGGCACCATGCGTATACGAGGCGGCGGAGCGCGCCGTTTGCATGCGCAGATGGGCGCTCTTTGCCTAAAGAATGTATGCGCACGTTTCCCGGAAGCGCGTGTCCCCCCTCTCGAAGACAGATGACTTCAATGCGATCCCAGTGCTTCGTGAATTCCTCGATCCAGCGATGAAAAAACCCGAGGATCGGATCTTCCCGATCGACTGCCTGCGTCACGATGAGAAGCTTCATCCCGTTAGATAATGGACGTGGGTTATTCATGTACACAAGCACCTCCTGATACCTAACAGGGTTCATGGGAGCTCGGCAAGCGAATGGATGACCGGGTACGCTCCCAACACAGGAAGAGTGCCGCGACCGGATTGATAGACGGACATTTCAGGTAGCAGGACAACCACTGACTCAAGCTCGGCGGGCTTGTCGTCGATAAAAATCCAAGGTTTCGGGAACGAACCGGCCACTTTCGCGAGCACCGGTCCCTTCCGTTCATCATCCGCGTAGATGATAGCGAAGATCGGATAGGACGCAAAGACATTCTCGCATTTTGCTCTTTGAAGCGCAGGATTCCCCGCCGTTACGATAACCGATTCCTTCCCGTGTGCCTTGAGAAACACCGCGGCATCAGGAAAAAGGAACTGCGCGAGTTCGTCCTTCTCAAAACGGATTGCGCCTTCCGCCACGGGACCATTGAGACGTGCCGCCATCTCGACCTCGGTTTTCGATCGAAGTTCATCCAATCCATCGCGTTCTACGATATACGCGAGAAAGGCCGAGGTATCAAACAGCGTCCGATCAAAATCCAGAAAATAGGTCATACCCCGTTGTAGAGTTTGGCAACGCTCGCCTCGCGAGCACAACCTGAAACATCGAAAAACCTTCTGAACCTTTCTGTATCTGATAAAATATTTTGCATGTTTCTTATTGTATTGCCAAACTTCACAACGGGGTCATAGGAGCTTCCGAATCGCCTCCGCAACTTTCGTCGGATCGTGGCGGATGAGGGAGCGGTCGATGACGTCTGTTTCAGTCTTCGGGATGATGACGGGATTTGCAAACGACCCTCGAATAACGGTTGGATCACCCTGAAGATCATCCACAACAGGAAAGCCCTTCTTACCGGCGTAGTACGCACGCACCTCATCAGGCAATTCGCCGGTATGGAGAAAAATGACATCAGGCGCTCTGCCCGCGTAGCGGGTGATCTCTGCGACATGCTTTTGGGCGCCGTAGCCGTCCGTCTCGGCCGCATTGGTAAAGAGATTTACGAAATACACCAGAACCGCTTTGCTGTGAGCGACCGCCTCAGTGAGGCCCGGGACGGCGAAATTCGCGAGCGTTGAAGTATATAAATCTCCGGGACCTAAGATAATCATATCCGCCGATTCAATGGCTTTTTTTGCACCCTTTGATGCGGAAAGGTTCTCTGCGATTCTCAGCGAAGTAATGGGAGGGCCGCCGGCTCCGCGGGCATTCAACGCATGCTGGCCAACGATTGTCTCTCCATTTACAAGCGTGGCTACCAACGTTGCGGGATGCTCCGATACCGGAACAACGGAGCCGCGCACGCGAAGGATTTCGGAAGCGGCGCGTATGGCAGCGCCTTCTGAGCCGAGCCGGTCGCGCAAGGCCGTCAAGAAAAGATTGCCGAGGTTGTGCCCCGCGATATCGCCTTTGGGAAAACGGTACGTGAAAAGATCCCGCAGGATATTCTCCTCTTCCTCTTCTTCCGCAAGAGCAACGAGGGCCTGCCTCGCATCGCCGGTCGGCAGAAAGCCATATGCGTCCCGCAAGCGCCCGGTCGAACCCCCATCGTCAGCGACAGACACAATAGCCGAAAGTAAGACGCCCGGAAGCCCTTTGAGACCGGAGAGGACCACGAACGTGCCGGTGCCTCCGCCCACAGTGACCACATGTTTTTTGTTCGCAATAAAGTCGCCGCCGGAGATGACAGCATTTTTAAGCGCGCGCAGACGGCCCGTCGCATCCTTCGAGGGCCGAAAGATATCCCTCACATGAAATGAGACGCGGCGGATGCTACTGAGTCTGGTTTTGTCCTTCATCTCGTTAGAGATAGGAAACCAGAGGTTTCCGTATCATGGTAATGATGCATAAATATTCGACCATGTGGTAATCTCTAACGGGATTCATAGCAATGCAGCAATGCTTTCAGCGACTTTTCGTGGGTCGTGACGGATAAAACTCCTCGCTATCGTATCGCCAGCGACTTTCTCGGCAACCATCACATCCGCGAAATCGCTGCGGATAACCGAAGGGTCGGAACCCAGATCATCAGCCACGGGGAATTCCTTCTCTTCCGCGTAGTGATCAAGCACGTCTTTCACAAATGCTCCGGTATGCAGAAGAACGACATCCGGCCTCCTGCCCGCGTACTGCGTAACTTCTGCAACGTGCTTTCTCGCAGAGTATCCGTCTGTTTCCCCCGCTTTGGTGAACAGATTCACGATATAGAGGAGGCGCGCAGGGGAATGTTTGACCGCTTCAGCAAGGCCGCTGACGGCAAAATTCGCAAGCGTAGAGGCATAGAGATCGCCCGGTCCGAGAATAATCATGTCAGCGTGGGCAATCGCCTGCTTCGCGTCTGCACAGACTTCGGCTGGCTCTTTAGTCGACAAAGCGACAATGGGAGAACGCCCCGGCGTGCGCGTATCGATGGCGTGCTCGCCGACCACCGTCTCGCCGTTTTGAAGCTTCGCAACCAAGGTTCCCGGCTTTTCTGAAACGGGAATCACACTGCCTTTGACGCGAAGTACCGCAGAGGCCGCTTCGATCGCTTTTGCGTCAGAGCCGAGTATGTCAGTCAAAGCCGTCAAAAAAAGATTCCCGAAATTGTGTCCGGCAACGTCGCCTTTTGAGAAGCGGTACGCGAAGAGCGCACGAGTGAGTGATGCCCGCTCGTCCGCAAGCGCGATCAAGGCCTGCCGCGCGTCGCCATGCGGCAAAAATCCGTACGCATCCCGCAGGCGCCCCGTTGAACCGCCGTCATCCAAAACCGAGACGATGGCAGAGAGAGAAACATTCGGCAGCTGTTTCAAGCCGGACAAAACCACGAACGTGCCGGTGCCTCCACCGATGGTGACGATGTTTTTATCCATGGGTGCTTGAAATCGTGAGATCCTCCTTGAACTTTCTCAAATACTCTTCCTTACTCTGGTAGGGTTGATAGAGTAACGTCGCTCTTTGAGGCTCTTTTTTAAGGAGGCTCATCAGGGCCTCGCCGAAATCGCCTTCGGCGATTTCGGCCCCTGCCTGTCGCGCGATGCCGACATCCTCCGCAAGCACGGGCACTCCCGCCGCAAGGGCCTCGATAATCGCCATCCCGAAGCCCTCATAGGGCGCTCCGGGATAGAGGAGGACGTCCGCCACAGCGTAATACGGAATGAGGTTATTCTGAAATCCGGCGAATTCGACCCATGCCGAGATGCCGAGCCGTCCTGCTTCGCGTTTCAGTGTTCCCTCTTCGCTTCCGGAGCCGACGATCGTGAGTCCTGCCTCGAATCCCGCGTCGCGCGCCTTCTTCAAGGCGCGAACCGCGAGCGCCACTCTTTTTTCCGGCTCGAGCCGCGACACAATGAGAAGCGCGGTTTTAAACTTCGGATGACGGGTTCTGGCGATATTCCGGTATTTTTGCAAATCGACGAAAATCGGAAGCACGGAAATCGGAGCGTGCAGACGAGGATAATGTTTTTCGAGAGCCTTCTTGATCTTCTCGCTTACCGTACGGATGCGCGCGGCGCGACGGACAACGAAACCGGCGATCATGGTGCGGACCCAGTTCAAGGGCCAGTGCGCGGCGAGAAATCCGGGAGCGAGGAAGTTCGTGTGCACCTGCACATGGAGCGGGACGCCGAGCGCTTGTGCGATGCGAAGACCCGCGAGCCCCGTTTCAAACGGATCTTGCGCGGTAACGACATCCGCGCCTCCTATCGTGCGGCCGATGCGTTCCGCATCATGAAGGTACGAAACGCGCGAAAAAGAATTCGTCGGATATATGGACAGCGGCACGCCCACCGTCGGCGCGTAGAACGGCGCGCGGCGCGAAAACACGATGATCGAAAGCTTCCCGAGAACGGCGGCATACTCCTCCATCCTCGCCCGCGCGGGAGAGTCCGCATCAAGGATCGTCCGGTCTGTGGAAAGCATGATGGCGTTCACCCCGTTAGATAGGACGTGAGAGCTTGCATTCGATATTCTGTGCGACTCATTCATATGTTTCTATACAACAGCAGGAATATATTTCTTGATATCTAACGGGGTGCATACCCGGTACTACAACTTCGGATTATGTGTGAAGGCTTCACTCACTTTTCCCCTAGATTGTTTCATGTTCTTGGTTAGTTACGATGTTTAGAATATATGCCCGCACACCTATGAGAAGCGATCCGAAGTTGTAGTCACCGGGCATAGTTTTTTGAGGAGCTTCGCGGTTTCAGAAAGCATCCGCTCCTCCGAGAACTCCGCGACTTTCCGCTTTGCACCAGAAATGATCCGCGTGCGGAGGCCAGAGTCGGAAAAAAGCGCGCGCACGTATCCTTCGATCCGTGCCGTGTCGTTCGGAGAAACCAGAAAACCCTCTGTTTCATGCGCTATCGCTTCGGGATTTCCTCCGACCTTGGTTGCGATAAGAGGCACGCCGATGGCCATGGCTTCGAAAAGTTGGTTCGAAAACCCTTCGGAGCTACTATTGAGAATGAAGAGGTCCGACGCTCTGATATACCGCAATAAGACGTCGCGCGGCAGAGCTCCCGTGAAAATGACATCGTCCGCGACTCCTTTCCGCTTCGCTTCTTCCTCAAGGGTCGCGAGGTCGGGTCCGTTGCCGACGATCATGAGCTTCAGGTCCGGAAAATCCTTTTTCATGCCGGCAAGCATGCCGATGAGCGCGCCGAAGCCTTTCCACGGCACGAGACGGCCCACGGAGATGATGAGCTTCCCGTGGAATTTGAGAAGGCCGCGCAGAACCGGCTTGTTTCCGGGATCAGCGAGCTCCTCCATCCCGTTATAAATGACTGCGATCTTTTTTTTGGGAACGCCCCATCGCCCGACGATGGTGCCGAGGTACTTTGACGGCACGACAATGCGCTCTGCCCGCAGGGCGACGAAGCGCTCGAGCCATCGCATCATGCCCGGCAGAAGCGAAAGCTCCGCCTTCTGGAACGCCTCGAGCGTGCCGGCAAAGTCGAACCGCTCCACCGCCTGCTCCCACGCGAAATCGCCCACCACTTTGAGCACAAACTTCTTTCCCGAGAGGCGCGCCGCGAAAAACGCGGGAAGTCCGACCGAAAACGGGTCCTGCGCGTAGATGACGTCCGTGTGTTTCCCTTCGCGAAGCGCGAGAAAAAAATACCGCAGGTGCCGGATGAGTATCGGCAATCGGCGCACGCGCGAAAACGGAAGTACCGAGACCGCTATCCCTTCCTTCTGGAGTCCCCCCTCGAGCGCCTTTGCGTACGTCGCAGAACTGCCCACATCAGGCGGATAGAGCCCGGTTGCCACTAAGATGCGCATACACCGTATTGTAATTGTACCCGCGCGCGCAAGAACAGACCTTAGACCGCTTCGCCGTACACCCCTTTCAGAAGGTCAAGATCCTTTCCGGAACCTTTCAGGAGCTTGTTGTTTTTCGCCTCGAACGCTTGGAAAAGCTCCGTACCTTCTGTATCCCCAACAACATCGCGGTAGGTGCGGGAGAGAACC
>CAZVGP010000001.1:18903-27811 GCA_964626715.1 uncultured Candidatus Saccharibacteria bacterium | reverse complement strand
AAAAACTTGCCGCGCTCGGCAAGACAAATCTCGTGGACAAGGTTATTTTTGTCGGCACGCCCCAGCTGGGAACACCTCAAACCATTGCCTCGATGCTCCATGGCGATTATCAACAGGTACCGGAAGATTTACTGCCGGGAATCTTGCTTTCCAAGGAAAATGCTCGTTTGCTCGCGGAAAATATGCCTGATGCGTACGCGCTCCTTCCGTCAGACGCATACTTTGCGAAAGTCGCGGACCCAGTTGTTGACCTCACGAGCGCACCGATTCTCCAGTCCCAGTCGGGTTTGATTTCTCCGATTATTGATTTTCCGCTTGCGTTGAATCAATTTTTGACAGGGAATGGAGGCGCTCGTCCAAAGCCTGCTTTCGCTGATTTCGAAACTCCCGATGTCCTTTCAGCCACACTTATTCAAAAAGAGAAAATAATGCATCAAAACCTTGATGCATGGGTGCCACCATCGGGCGTTCAAGTATTCCAGATTGCAGGGTGGGGCTTGGATACGCCCAAAAATGTAACGTATACAGAAGTGCAAACTCAAACCTGCATACTTTCTTTGTGTACTACCGCAACCACCACAAGACACGTCGTGGGCATGACGATGGACGGGGATAAAACTGTTGTGGCCGCTAGTGCATCTGCCACAACCATATGGCCAACTTATTACGTTAACCTTAAACTACTTAACGATACCATCCACGTTAACCTCGATCATCGAAGCTTAACTGAAGCTGCGCCTTTTCAGAATCTATTTTCTCTTCTCATTTCAACTTCAACTATCAACATACTTCCTCAATACGTTTCCACCACCATTCCTACTCCAAGCTCCACAGACAAGCGCCTTCGCTTACGTGTTCTTTCCCCGGTTTCTCTCGATGTGTATGATAATCTCGGCAACCATACCGGTCTCGTACAAAACCCCACGCCCGGTTCGGATCTTATTTACAAGGAAGAGAACATTCCTAATAGCTATTACGAAGAATTTGGAGAAGGGAAGTATGTTGGCTTACCAGAAGGCAGTGATTATCATATCGTCATGAAAGGCTTGGATACTGGTACGTTTACTTTCAACGTCAATGAGGTGCAAGGAGACACGGTTGTTGCGAGCACGACCTTTAGCGGAGTTCCAACGACCGCAACAACCCAAGCCACTATTACCATCCCCACCGATCTCGCCTCCGAATCGAGTTTAACTGTTGATGAAAATGGCGATGGCAGGGCTGACTTAAATCTTACTCCAAAGCTGAATGATACTGTGGTATTTCAGAAAACTCCGCTTACGGTTACCGCTGAAGATAAAAGCGTGACCCTCGGCGCCGCCTTGCCCTCTTTCTCCAGCGTTTTGCGAGGATTTGTTGACGGCGATACCGCAACCACAAGCGATGTGATCGGAGCAGCGCAATGCGCAACTGCCGCAACAGCCGCGAGCCCAGTGGGGAAGTATCCGATTACCTGCACGCAAGGAACTCTCGATTCGTTTAAGTACAGTTTTGGACCCTTTGTTCCGGGCGCACTTTCTGTTTTCTACCGCTGGGATGGCTTTCTCCAGCCTATTAACGATACCGCACACCAAGTAGGCCAGAGTTTGAGCGTTTTCAAAGCTGGGAGCACCGTGCCGGTAAAGTTACAAGTCAAGAATGCGGCTGGTACGCCCGTTCAGGCACCGATTGCGCCACTGTGGCTTACTACCCAAAAAGGAGCAGCAATGTCTGCAGCTGTTGATGAAACGGTTTATTCCGATCCGGCAACAAGCGGCAGCTCTTTCAAATGGGACTCAAGCACCCAACAGTATATTTATAATTGGAACACAAACACAAAATCACTTGCTGCAGGATATTGGTATCGTGTTTCAGTACAGCTCGATGACGGTAAAATTTATTCAGTAACGATAGGACTTCGATAATTAACACTATGAATCATCGTTTTGTTGCAGGATTTCTATTCTCATTGTCAATTTTTTTAATTGGACTTGGATATTTTCTTTTACATCCGAACTTAATTGGTTTATGTACCACATCGGATAATTGTCTTAGTGAGTTTTTGCGTTACGGTATAGCCAAGCCTCTTTATTGGAGTATATATCTTTTGCCTTTTTTATTTTTTGGTCTTATTTTTGTTTCTAAGAATATCTTTAACTCATGGTTGAAACTAGGAATCCCACTTGGAGTGCTATTTCTTATAGTCATTTTTCTTGCACCTCCTCTTCCAGGATTCTATACTCCTGATCGTACTCTCGTTACAGAACGTTTGACACAAATTTTTGTTGCTATAAGTGTTTTTTTTATTGCTTGGAAATACTGGCGCCTCTCCAAGCAAAAACCGAAGACTTGAGAATTTGTTTTGGAGATGTGGCCGAGCAGTTGACTTATAGGTATTTTAGTATTAGTGTTTCCCGGTGTCAGATATTGAAGATCCAAAGCGGCAAAGGAAAGCAAGGACAGAAGCTCCTAGGAGCTGGCACTCTCTAAAGAATCCTGAGCATATTGCTCCTTTGCCAGAGAGGAATTTTGAGTTCAGTTCCACTAAGAAACCCGAAGGCGTTCGCTTGCGGTCTGCGAGCGGAGGCACGTCAGGAGGCGGTTCTGGAGATGAAGGAGACCCAAAACCAATCCCTTTATCACGGTTTCGTCAATTGAAGAAAGAATATCCTAAGGAGTTCCCGCTCTTCATGCGGCTTCTTCGAGCGCTCAACGCCACTTTTGCGCATGCGGTGCAGAAAACCATTGGAGGGTTTCCCACAGGTGTGGCTGTTCCTCTTGAATTTCTAGCTCTGGCTTTGCAGACGGTGTTGTTTACCTGCGAGGCGTGCCTTAGTTTTATCGTGTACGTGTTCTATTCGAAAGGCAAACGAACCCAGGTTGCTTTAGCGTTCGGTGCTCTCGCGAAAGACGCTATCAGTCTTTGGCTTGCAGAACTCAGAAGGCAGTTTAAGCGAGGAGTCCAGGTTGTCGATGCCCCTGATGCTACTAAGCACTGAGCTCGAAACGTGTCTTACATACTCGTTTAGGGTTGGTAAAAAGGTTCGGATACTGTCCCAGACGATCATCACATAGAGGTAGTTTTTAATGTCAGGGGCGGTATGATGGCGAGGAGATGCGTTGGATTAAGGCGTTTTCGGAGATTTCGAAAAATGACGCTGCGATAGCGGGTGGGAAGGGAGCTTCCTTGGGCGAGATGACGCAGGCCGGGATTCCGGTGCCGCCGGGGTTTGTCATACTTTCTTCTGCATTTGAACGATTTTTGGAAGAGGCGGATTTGAATCAAGAGCTCGATGCTATTTTCCATACGGTAAATCACGAAGAGATTCATACTGTCGAGCTTGCATCCGAAAAGATTCATCAGCTCATCATGGAGGTAAAAATGCCTGAAGAAATCGCGAAGCAAATCCGCGCCGAGTTTGGAAAACTCGGCGCGGAATACGTTGCGGTGCGTTCGAGCGCGACTGCCGAAGATGGCGCTTCCGCCGCATGGGCAGGGCAGCTTGATACCTATCTCAACACGACCGCTGACACGCTCATCGAGAATATGCAGAAATGCTGGGCTTCGCTTTTCACGCCGCGGGCCATTTTCTACCGGTTCGAAAAGGGGATGCATGGGCAGAATATATCGGTGGCAGTCGTTGTGCAGAAGATGGTCCAGAGCGAAGTTTCCGGCATCGGGTTTTCCGTGCATCCGGTAACGGAAGACAGGAACCAGATGATCATCGAGGCGTCCTTCGGTTTGGGCGAAGCGGTTGTCTCCGGCCAGATTACGCCCGATAGCTACGTCATAGAGAAAATGCCGCGCCGGATTGTCGATAAAAACATCACCTATCAGGATAAAGCCCTCTGGCGCTCCGGAAAGGGAGGCAACGAATGGCGCGAGCTTACCAAAGAGGAGGGAAGCAAGCCAGCGCTTACTGACGAACAGGTGTTTCAGCTTGCGAAGATAGTGCTTGGTATCGAGCAGCACTACGGCTTTCCCGTGGATGTGGAATGGGCCTTCAAAGCCGGAAAGTTCTACATCACCCAGAGCCGTCCGATAACAACCTTAGGTACAGGTCCTAATGCTATCATAGAGAGACTCATCGTATGACGGCGCGGACTCCGATATTTCTCATGGCGAACTTAGGATCTGAAATGAGCCGCTTGTTTTGCTTTCGTGAATCGGGAGATGCCGCGCGAGCGGAAGCGAGCGCGGCGCGGGCTCTGAAAATAGTTGCCGAACTTGAAGAGCGCCCGCTGTCGCCAGGATTGGAAAAAGAGCTCTCGATTTTGAAAACTCTCATTCTCGATGCGAGAACCAACGCGAACACATTCGCAGTGTCCAGAGCCGATCTGGAGAATTACTTTATCCCTATCGCCGTGAAGGCGCTTCGCGCTGCCTGACAATGTTTTTTGCACTATGAAGGGCGGTACGAAATACTCACCCTCAGTTTCAAAGCGTGGCATGGGTACCCCGCCGTCGCCCATGCGGAAATTTCTGCCGCTCATCGTTGACGCGGAGAAGCGAGGCATCAAAGTATTGAAGCTGAATGTCGGGGATCCTGATTTGCTTCCGCCCCCGGCATTTTTGCAGACTATCAGGCGGTTCAAGGGGCCACAAGTCGGCTACGCGCCATCGCCGGGATTTCCGAAACACGTCGACGCGTGGCTTTCGTACTACAAAACACTCGGCATTCCGCTCAAACGGGAGAATCTCATTCCGATGGTCGGGTGCGCCGAAGCGATTCTCTATGCATTGATTGCCGTCACTGACCCCGGAGACGAGGTTCTCGTCTTCGAGCCGTTTTATCCGAGCTACAAGTCGTTCGGGCGGATGATAGGAATTTCGTTGAAACCCGTTACTCTTTCGATAGATAACAACTATGCGCTCCCTTCGGAAAGAGCAATCGAACGCGCCATCGGGAGAAAAACAAAAGCAATCGCGGTCATCAATCCCAACAACCCGACCGGCACGGTCTTTAACAAAAACGAGCTCTCACGAATCGTGAAAATCGCCCAGAAGCATAACCTCTTCATCATTTCTGACGAAACCTACCGCGACATCATTTTCAAAGGGAAGCCGGGAAGCGTGGTAACGCTTCCCGGCGCCAAAGACCGCACCATCGTCGTTGACAGCGCGTCGAAGCGTTTTTCCTTGCCCGGTGCTCGGATCGGCTGCCTCTTGAGCTACAACCGAGACGTCATGGCGGCTGTTTTGCGCTTCTGCCAAGCGCGTCTTTCGGCCGGTACGCTGGAGCAGGAGGGACTTATCCCGCTTCTCAAAAATCATCGCGGCTATGTCAGGAAAATCAGCGCCGAATATAAAAAACGCCACGACACGGTCATCAAGGAGCTGCGCAAGATCAAAGGCGTCATGGTGAATCCGGCCTCGGGCGCGTTCTATCTCACGGTCAAGCTTCCCGTCAAGGATTCGGATGATTTTGTGGCTTTTTTGCTCAAGGATTTCAGTTTCGAGCGGAAAACGGTCGGCATCGCCCCCATGACCGGATTCTATTGGACCAAAGGCCTGGGCAAAGACGCCGTCCGGATCGCATACGTGCTTGAAGAGAGAAAGCTTCGGATGGCGATAAACCTCCTTGCGCGCGGGCTTCAGGCATATCACAATAGAGGTGAGCGCTGAAAACTAAAATCACCTAACCATGGACGCACCCGTTTTAGTCAAAGGTTCTCCCGCAAGCCCCGGCGTCGGGATCGGCAGAGCGGTTATCATCGGGAACGCAAAGGAAAACGATGCGCTTAAAAGAGGCGATGTTCTTGTTGCCGAAATGACAACGCCTGATTTCGTACCGGCGATGAAACGCGCCGTGGCAATCGTGACTGACAAAGGCGGGCGCACCTGCCACGCCGCAATCGTGAGCCGCGAACTCGGCGTTCCCTGTATCGTTGGCACGGGAAACGCCACAAAAGTCCTCAAAACCGGCGAGGAAGTCACTGTTGACGCGACTAGTGGCAACGTCTACAGCGGCAGCGTTGTTATCGAATCTGTAAAAGCGGTCTCCGGAACGACGTACAAAAAAACGCGCACAAAGCTCTATGTGAATCTCGCTGATCCTGATCTTGCAGAAAAAGTCGCCGCGATGCCCGTTGACGGCGTGGGGCTTCTCCGAGCGGAGTTTATTGTCGCTCACTTCGGCAAACATCCGCGCCATCTCCTTGAGCACGGCAAAGGCACGGAGTTCACAGAGAAGCTTGCAGAAGGCATCCGCGCGTTTGCAAAGGCGTTCCATCCGCGTCCGGTCGTGTACCGCATGACCGATTTCAAGACGAACGAGTACCGGAATCTTGAAGGCGGCGAGCAGTACGAGCAAAAAGAGGAAAATCCGATGATAGGATTCCGCGGCGCTTCCCGCTACCTTGCCGATCCGGAAGTATTCAAACTCGAAACCGACGCCATCGCCGAGGTCGAGCGTGAGTTCGGGAACCTCAATGTCATGGTTCCGTTCGTGCGCACCCCCGATGAACTGCGCGGCGTCAAAAAGGTTCTCGATGAGCGGAACATTGCGCAGGGGAAGCTCTGGATGATGGCCGAAGTCCCTTCGACCGCTCTCATTCTCGATGAATTCCTCGATGTCGGTATTAATGGCGTTTCCATCGGCTCGAATGACTTGACCCAACTTGTCCTTGGTGTTGATCGCGACAACGAGAGATATGCGGAACTGTTCGACGAGCGCAATGCCGCAGTCATGTGGTGCTTGGAGCGCATTATCAAAACCTCCCGAGCGCGCGGCGTCACGGTTTCCATTTGCGGACAGGCGCCGTCCTTCTATCCTGACCTCACGGCGAAACTCGTCGAATGGGGCATCACCTCCGTCTCGGTGAGTCCGGATATGATAGAACGAACGCGCACTATCATCGGTGACGTCGAGAAAAAAGCCGGCGTTCTCCCACTGCAAGTGTGAAGCGTTTACTCACAAAAACAAACAGGATACCGTAGCTTCTATGATTCCGAGAAAAATAGCCATCGTGGGCATGACCGGCGCGGGCAAGAGCACGCTGTCGCGGGCAATGGCTGAGAAAACGGATCTTCCGCTGTTTCACATGGATGCGCTTTTCTGGAGAAGCGGGTGGACCGAAACTCCTGAAGCTGAATATATACAAGGCCACACGGAGATACTGAAAAACAATGCGTGGATTATCGAGGGATGGATAAACCTGCGCCTTTTGGATCGACTCCGGCAGGCTGATCTTATCGTGTATTTGGATTATCCGGGCATCGTATGCGCGTGGCGGTATTTCAAGCGATGGCTCACGCATCGTAAAATCGCGCGGCCAGAGTTTCCGGAAGATTGCCTCGACCGTTTCAAGCTTCGCAGGTTTTTCATCCTCCTCTTTCGCGGCGAACGGAGCGAAATCGAAGAGGCGATTCGGCGTGCGGACGCGGAGTCTCGCGTTGTCCGCTTCAAGCTCCCCACCATAACGAAAGGATTTTTAAACGAGAGCAATCTTGTCTATACTTAGCGCGTGAATATACTCATCATCGGTTCGGGCGGCAGGGAACACGCGCTCGCGTGGAAGATCAAGCAATCGCCCAAGTGCGGAAAGCTTTACATCGCTCCGGGAAACGCTGGAACTGCGCTCGAAGGGGAGAATGTTCCGTTGAATATAAAAAACAACCAAGTAGTTGTTGATTTTTGTAAAGAAAAAGGCATCGGGCTCGTGGTTGTCGCGCCGGACGATCAGCTGGCCCAGGGCATGGTTGACGCGCTCGCCGCGGCAGGTGTGAAAGCATTCGGCCCCACGAAAGCCGCGGCGAAATTGGAATGGTCAAAAGCATTCGCGAAGGAATTCATGAAGCGGCACGGCATCCCGACCGCGCAATCGGAAACTTTTTCCTCTTTTGAAGAAGCGTATCAGCGTGTTACCACGATGCAACGCTGGCCGATCGTGATAAAGGCGGATGGGCTTGCGCTCGGGAAAGGGGTTGTCATCGCACAAAACAAAAAAGAGGCGGAAGACGCGCTTCGTTCTTTTATGTCTGGAGAATTTTTCGGGGAGTCGGGGAAAACAATCGTTGTCGAAGAATTTCTCGAAGGCATGGAGGTTTCAATCCATGCGTTCTGCGACGGAAAAACCACAAAACTTTTTCCGGTGTCTCGTGACCACAAAAGGATTTTTGACGGAAACAAAGGTCCTAACACCGGCGGGATGGGAGTCATTGCT
The DNA here is from genome assembly GCA_964626715.1 of uncultured Candidatus Saccharibacteria bacterium. Classification (GTDB taxonomy): domain Bacteria; phylum Patescibacteriota; class Minisyncoccia; order Phycocordibacterales; family Phycocordibacteraceae; genus Phycocordibacter. The sequence goes on along the minus strand of CAZVGP010000001.1, from coordinate 19,666 downwards.
CCGGTTTCTGGTCTTCCGGAGGGTTTTCTTGAAACAGTCAGAGAAAAAATCGTACTGCCGGCAATTTCTGGCATGGCAAAAGAGGGGAATCCGTTTCAGGGAGTTTTATATCCGGGTCTTATGCTCACGAAAGACCTGCCTGCGCAGGCAGGCGGCCCGAAGGTCTTGGAATTCAATGCGCGGTTCGGCGATCCGGAATGCGAATCGTACATGCGGCTTCTTGAATCTGATTTGATTGATATCATGCTCGTCTGCATCGAAGGCACTCTTGCAAGCGAGGACATCCGCTGGTCAAAAAATTCTGCGATAACGGTGATGCTTGCGTCAAAAGGCTACCCGGGAACATATGAAAAGGGTTTCCCCATCGAAGGCCTCCAAGAAGCGGCCATGGATTCGTCAGTTGTGGTATTTCATGCAGGGACAGCTCAAAAAGGTGCCGAAGTTGTTACGGCTGGCGGTCGTGTGCTGGGTGTCAGCACCACTGGGGTAACTCTTGAAGAGGCGCGTATTCGTGCGTATGCCGCCGTAGAAAAAATACACTTTGAAGGTAAGCAAAATAGGTCGGATATAGGGCTTATTTAGGGTGTTTTTGCTCCATCGGGATAGTCTTTTTCATGCTACAATTAACGTAGCGAAAGGGCGTTTTTTTATATGGCCAAAGGCAAACGCATTACAAGACAACAAAACATTACTGGTAAGGCTTCCATTTACAGCGCCGAGTCCATCACGGTACTCGAGGGCTTGGAGCCGGTCCGCAGGCGCC
>CAZVGP010000001.1:8680-18803 GCA_964626715.1 uncultured Candidatus Saccharibacteria bacterium | reverse complement strand
TACAGCGCCGAGTCCATCACGGTACTCGAGGGCTTGGAGCCGGTCCGCAGGCGCCCCGGCATGTACATCGGCACGACGGGCGCCGATGGTTTGCACCATCTTGTCTGGGAAGTTTTTGACAATGCCCGCGACGAAGCGATGGGCGGTCATGCGAATGATATCGAGATAACGCTCCTTCCGGGAAAGCGCGTGCGCGTTGCTGACAACGGACGCGGCGTGCCGATAGATATACACAAGCAGACCAAAGTCTCTGCGCTCGAGACCATCATGACCACGCTTCATGCCGGCGCGAAGTTCGGGGGCGATGGATACAAAGTTTCCGGCGGCTTGCACGGAGTCGGGGTGTCGGTCGTCAATGCGTTGTCGGTCTATACCAAAGCCGAAGTGCACCGAGACGGCAGCTACTATATCCAAGAGTACGAGCGCGGCAAGCCGAAGGCGAAAGTGAAGAAAGTCGGCTCATCCGATTGGCGAGGCACTGTCGTGACGTTCGAGCCGGATCCGCAGATTTTTCCCGAAATCGCATTCGACTTCGGTAAGATCGTCGCGCACATGCGCCAGCAGGCGTACCTCGTGAAAGGCGTACGCATCTCTGTTATCGATGCACGCGAGTATCCAGGGAAAATCGACCTCGCGGACGTGCGGTATTTCCGTGAGCTTGGGCTTTTGGTGCCGTCGCAGACTTTCTACTTCGAAGGCGGCCTGAAGTCACTTGTTATTTTCAACAACCGTTTTCAGAAGTCCGTGCATGACACGGTGTTTTATGTCGAGAAAGAAGCTGACCCCGGTGAGACAGCGGCCGGGTCTCACGGGGCAGGTAAAGTACAGGTTGAGATAGCGCTGCAATACGTTGATGATATTTCCCCGCGCCTGACCGCCTTTGCCAACAATACTTACAACAGCGAGGGCGGCACCCACATGACCGGTTTCAAGGCCGCGCTCACGAGGACCCTGAACGCCTACGGCAAAGCGAACGGCATCGTCAAAAACGGCGACGAGAGTTTCACGGGTGACGATGTCTTGGAAGGCTTGACCGCGATCATCTCGGTCAAACTGCGCGAGGTCCAATTCGAGGGGCAGACAAAGGCAAAACTCGGCTCCGTTGAGGCGCGCGGGGCGGTCGAAACGGTATTCAGCGAAGGGTTTACGGAGTTTTTGGATGCTCACCCAGATGAAGCGCGGGCGATCTGTGGAAAGGTCCTTCTGGCGCTCAAAGCGCGGAAAGCCGCGAAAGCCGCGAAGGATTCGGTCTTACGCAAAGGCGCCCTCGACGGCATGATGCTTCCGGGAAAGCTCGCTGACTGCCAGACGAAAGACGCAACGGAAGCAGAGCTTTTTATTGTCGAGGGAGATTCGGCAGGGGGTTCGAGTAAGCAAGGCCGCGACCGGCGTACGCAGGCAATTCTTCCCTTGCGCGGGAAAATTTTGAACGTTGAGCGAGCGCGTCTTGATCGCATGCTTTCATCGAATGAAATAAAAGCGCTCGTGGTCGCCATGGGTACGGCGATTGGGGACTTGTTCGACATCGGGAAGCTTCGCTACCACAAGATCATCATCGCGACCGATGCGGACGTCGACGGCGCGCACATCCGCACGCTGCTTCTGACGCTCTTTTACCGCTACTTCCGTGGCGTCATCGACGGCGGGTACCTCTACATCGCCCAACCGCCCCTCTATAAAATAAAGAAAGGGAAGGAAGTGACGTATGCGTACACAGATGCGGAGAAAAATAAATTGGTAGGAAAGCAAGAAGTGGAAGAAGAAGTTGAGAGTTCAGAGTCCACAGTTGAGAGTGAGGAAACTGCCGAAGAAACTCAGAACTCTGAACTAAAAACTCAGAACAAGAAGATCTCCATCCAGCGCTACAAAGGTTTGGGCGAGATGAATCCGGAAGAGCTGTGGGAGACGACGATGGATCCGGCACGAAGGATTCTGAAGCAGGTCTCGATAGAAGATGCGCAGGACGCTGACCGTGTTTTCGACATCCTCATGGGAACGGATGTACCGGCAAGAAAATCGTTCATACAAAGCAATGCTAAGACGGCCACTCTCGATATCTAACTCATGCGGAACAGACGCGGAACAATGCGGACTGTACGCGGACAAAAGAAAACTCCTCGCTTATTTGCGGGGAGTTTTTGCTTGGAGGCTTGCCCCATGAGATAGCTTGCTTATCTCATTGGGGTCGCACCCGTCGGGGTTTTTACGGACTTGTCGTTATCGTGTAGTGGATGATGTTGTTGTCCTTGTTCTTCTCGTTTATGCGCCCTGAAGGGTCCACATTGACCGTAAAGACGCCCGTTCCGGAAGCATTGAAGTCGTCGAAGGCGAGGGTGAACTCGATGCGATCGCCCGGCGCAAGTTCCTGCTGCATGGGCGAGGAGAAGATGTAAGACGGCATCGTGGGCAGAACCGCACTGAAGTCGAACTGCGGGGAAGTCTTCGTGCCGTTGTTTTCTATCGCGAAGTGGACCGCGACGCGCGATTGGTCGGAATTGCGGGTCGGTGTCGAGGAGGCGGTAAAGACCCCGGTCGTCTTGTCGACGAGCCCGACGTCGATGACGCGCGCCGCCAAGTCAACATACCCATTCGGATTTGAAGCCTGCGGGCTCACGCCGGTTATGGGGAATGTTTGCGTTTGCGCTGGCCCCGGCGTCACCGGATGCGTTGTCGGGGCAGGCTGGATGATGGTTATCGAATTTCCAACCGGAACCGAGGTGCCGGTTCCCAGTGTGCTCGTTCCTTGGATCGTTACAGCCGCCTTGCCCGTTACGGTCGCTCTTGAAACGCCGTTCGGGGTGAAGTCTATGTAAACGGTCACCGCGGCGTGGTCGTGTTTCGTCGAGACGGGAATGAGCGAGATCGAATTATTCGAGTTGAGAAAATTGAAGGGGACATTGCAGTACACGGTTGTCTGGGTTCCGGCCGCCGAAGGCGAGGTGAAGTACACGCCGTCCGCGCAATCGTAGCGGAACGTGTACGAGCCATCCGCACTTTTCTTATCATGCGTCCAGCTCAAAGTGAATGGGACTCCCGATGCGACAGGCGAGGGAGCCGAGAGCGTTATCGCTTCTCCTACCGGCACGAAAACCGATGTTAAGCCCACGAAAGCTGACGCAAGGGAAGAGAATGCGTTCGGCACTCCCTGTGCGACTTTTATGCTGCCCCACATGCCGATGCCGAGGATGGCGACGAAGCCGAGAACGGCAAGGACGCGGATCGCGACAGAGGCAAACCCTATAGAAGGGAATCCCGAGTCTTCGGCTTGGTTTTGTTCCATAGGTGGTAATATTTAGCATATAAGAATACCCTTGTCAAGTTCTCCAGTAGTTGACAAAAGTTTTCCTATGATGTAGGATTTTCAACGGAAACTGAGCGAAGCTTTTTCACCAGTTTCGCACAGTTCGCTATTTGAAGCATGGGTGAAAGCACAGACATACCTGCGATGCGCCGAAGCGGCTTCAAGCCGTGGGAGTTTCTTGTCGTCTTTCTCGTGGTCTTCTTCCTTTTCGCGGTCTTTCTTTTCGCGATCGATTTCGTTCCGGAATCTCCGAAAGGAAACGCCACGCCGGCATCGGCCACGAACGCAGGGCTCGGAACTTCTGCCATCGCGCAGGCGGCTGCACAGATGGGCAAGCAGTTGCCCGAGGCGCCGGTGCGCATCGAAGCCCCTGCGGTGGGCATCAACACGCCGATCGGCAATCCCACGTCGACCGCCGTTAGCGTCCTTGACAACGCGCTTCTTTCCGGAGCCGTGCGCTATCCGGATTCGGCGCTTCTGGGACAAAATGCGCCGCTGTATCTCTTCGGGCATCAGAGTTATCTGCCGGTCGTCCACAATCAGGCCTATAAGGCCTTCAACGGCCTCCAGAAGTTGAAGCCCGGAGACGACATCGTGGTGTACTCGGCGAGCGCCGCGTACCACTACACAGTCCGCTCGGTCGAGCGCGTCAAAGCCGACACAGCACTTGTCGATCTTTCGGCCGGAGCGCGCACGCTCGTGCTCACAACCTGCGATTCGTTCGGCACGAAATCGGATCGCTACGAAGTGACGGCAGATTTTGCTTCACGGAGCCTCTTGACCAATACGAACTCATAATTTATAATATCAGCCGACAAAACCATGCCTGCCGCATTCATACCTCGCATAACGAAATTGATCCTGACCGGGGCCGCGCTAGCCGCGGTTTTTGCTGGTGCGTGGGTGGCGCTCGATGTGGCGACGTTTACGTTTCATACGAATGCGATTGTCGCTCGCGCTGACTTGGGGTGCGGCGACTGCGGCGGAGGCGGCGGCCTTCCCTTGGGTGCCATTACCACGACTTTCATCCCGCATTATCAGGACGGTGGAGGGGGCGGAGGGGGCGGAGGCGGGGGCATGTTGCCGGCGCTTCCGTCCTGCACGATAAGTGCTTCGCCCTTGTCGATCCAATCCGGCAGCTCCTCCACGCTCTCGTGGGATAGCATGAACGCGGATTCGCTTTCTATAGACCACGGCATCGGCACAGTGACACCGACCGACAGTTCTATGACGGTTTCGCCGACTATTACGACGACGTACACCGCGACCGTGACGGGGCCGGGCGGTACGGCGCAGTGCGCGACTACAATCACAGTCGAACTTCCTCCTCCGCCCCCACCTCCTCCGCACTACGGAGCGTACTGCGGCGACGGCGTCGTGAACCAATCGTGGGAGCAGTGTGACGGTGACAGCCAGTGTAGCGACAAGTGTCAGATCGGGAACCAATGCACGAACCTCGTCCTTGCCCGCGTGAATATCACTGATGTACAGAACTCGACCAAAAAGCCGGGGAACATGACGTCGGATCTTTTCATCGGCGGCTCGGGAGCGGCGAACAAGATTCCGCAAGGCGCGTGGTTCGCTCTTTTCTACAACGGCAGCTACTACACTGACCCCGACATCGAATCGTACGAAGACGTGCCCGGACTTGCCGTGGAGCGCGCAGCAGGAAAACTCCAGACTTTGATATATGGCAGCCACAACGGCTCAAACGAGTCTTCGACTTTTAACGAGCACGTCGAGGGAAACATCGAAACGTGGCAAGCGAACATCACCGATCAGGTACCTGACACGGGAGATGACAAGCTCGGGGACCCGTTTGACGGCGTCAAGAAACTTCTTGCCGGCCAGGACGAGCTGTGGCTCTCCGGTGGCAAATCGTACTTCTGGATGTCGGTTGCCGGCGCGGACGACGGCTTCTGGACCCTCTACGACAATACGGCTCCGTCCTGTAAGCCACCGCCACCGCCTCCACCTCCTCCACCGGATTCTTTTACTCTCAAAGGAACGAAAATAGTCTGTAGCGCCGAGAGCGACCTTCCGAACTGGGGAGGCGGCGGCCCTGACATCACCGCAATGACCGCGACGGACTATGTCAGTGCGCATCCGGATTGCCATTTTGCTCCCAACTGGGGCTTCGAATGGGCGACTGGCAATCAGCCCAACCCCGGCGACAACCTGCTCTCCGGAGGTTCTGGCTGGACAGCATTCGGTCCCACGGACACAAACGGCATTGCCGCGACAAACGTGAGCGTCAATTCCTGCATGAACGGCAACGTCTGGGTTCGCGAACGCTGGAAGAGCGGCTACATCCCGTTCACGGGAGTGGGCGGCTCGGACGTTTCTGCGGAGATGTACTGCAGCACGGATGTGCAAAAGTACGACAACTACGAGCTCATCAAAAATCCTGCCGCCGGCCACACCTACTACTGTGTCGCATGGAATGTGCCGGTGACGCCTCCTCCGCCTCCTCCGGGAACGCCGAGCTGTACCTTGAGCGCGGACCCGTCATCGCTTACCGGTTCCGGTCAGACGAATTTGTCATGGACAACGACGAACGCGACCTCCGCTTCAATTGATACCGCTATCGGCACAGTGACGCCTGTTGCAGCCGGTTCCGTGAACGCGCACGTTTCAGCAAATACCACGTACACGATGACTGTGACCGGCCCGGGCGGCACCGCGAATTGCCACGCCTCGGTCACTGTCTCGAACACGAACAATCTTTCCTGCACCCTCTCACTTGACGCTTCTAACATCAACACAGGCCAGAGTGTGAACCTGTCATGGACTTCAACAAATGCGACATCCGGCTTCGTCAACAATAATGTCGGTTCTACCTCACCAGTTTCTTCCGGCTCCATGACGGTCTTTCCTCCGTCCTCGACGACATTCATCGGCACGTTCGCGGGCCCCACCGGCACGACGACTTGTTCCATCTCCCTCACGGTTCACACTGGAGGTGGCGGTGGTGGAGGCGGCGGTGGCTGTGTGGGTTCAACATGCCCCGGCGGCTTCAATCAGCCGAATGTCTCGATGTTCCGCCAACCCGGCGAACAGCCGCTTGCGTTCGTGTCGCTGTCCCAGATTCCGTACACCGGATTCGAAGCGGGCCCTGCGCTCACCATGATTTTCTGGCTTGCAGTCGGCCTTCTCTCCGCGCTCATCGCGTACTTTATCGTCGGCAAAGGCGGCGTCCGCTCTCTGCTTGCGTACATTCTCGGCGGCGTTACCGGCTTGCCGATACAGGAACATGAAGAACGACAAAACTGGGCGATGTATGGCACCCACTATCCTGTGACCGATAGCGAAACTCCCTACGATGGGGAAAGCGTTTCAGCGCCGCGCCCGGCAGCTCTGGCTGCCGTCCCGGGGCCGGTTTCTCCTCGAAACTACGTCATCGGCTCGGAAGAGCAAAAACCTGCGGCTCCTCCCGCTCCCGTTTCTGCCTTGGCGCAGGAGCCCGACATACATGCGGTTCTCGAATCGCGAGCGCATGCGGCGGGCGTGCTTATGTCACCAGAAGCGGTAACGCTCGCGGCGGAACTTTCAGCAGGAAGGCAGGAGGCGCTTCGACTGTTCGGCGATCTCCTCAATGAAGCAGTGAAGACGATTCCGCGCGAAGACGGATGGATCATGCTCACCGCGGATCGGCTGCAGGCGCTTTCGGCGAAACAGAAAATGAGCCAAGCAGTTCCGGCGTGGTATGCAACACCGCCGCACACCGTTCCCTCGGGCTCTCTTGATGAACATGCCGCTTCTGAATTCGCGGGCGCGGTCCTTTCCGCCGACCGCGAGAATGCGTTCTCCATCATCCGCTCCTTGGAACACGACGGCATGAAGCCTACGGCCTTGATGACCGCAACCGCAACCGTTCTCGACAAGCTCTACCGCGCGCGCCGCGACAACCGTCCCGCACCGGACGCCGCGCTTGCCGAAAAAGCGTCGCACGTTTCAAATGAGCAGCTCGCAAAACTCGTCGAAGTCTTTACGCACTCATTGGATCACGTGTATACATCCCCCTTTACGGGAGTAAAGCTTGCCCTCGCACAGGCGTTTGAGGCCGTCGGCGGTTAAGAAGTACACTGTGTCTCTATACTTGGCCATGACGTCTTTTTGGGAGGTTTTCGGAACAAAAGATAAAGAAGCGAAGCACCGACACTGTGACAATTGCGGATTGAACAATTTCTCCCAGTCGTCGATGTGCCCCAACTGCCATACCCCCATGACAGAGTACGACTAATTTAATTGGCTATGCATCGTTGCTTCGTGCGGCGATTTTTTGTTTGAGGGAGGCGATAACGTCAGACAACACTTGTGCGCCTTCGGAGCCGGTGCGGCTCTCCACTGTCACCCGCCCACTCTCCACTTCCTTGTCTCCGACCACGAAAAGGTAGGGGATTTTTTCTTTCTTGGCATTCCGAATTTTCTTACCTAACGATTCGTTTGCATCGTCCATCTCCGCACGGATTCCGGCGCTTTTCAGCTCCGCAAGGACTTTCTGCCCGTACTCGACGTGCTTCTCCGAAATCGGAAGCACGCGGGCTTGGACGGGTGAGAGCCACAAAGGAAACGCGCCGGCGTAATGCTCTATAAGGATGGCGATAAAGCGCTCCATCGAGCCGTAAATGACGCGATGGATGGCAACCGGCGTTTTCCTCGTGCCATCTTTCGCGGCATATTCGAGATTGAAACGCCGTGGCTGTTGGAAATCAAGCTGGATCGTTCCCATCTGCCACTCGCGCCCAAGGACGTCGTTCATGAGGATGTCTACCTTGGGGCCGTAGAACGCGCCGTCTCCTTCGAGTACGGAATATTCCTTGCCGCTTTTCTCGAGGATTTTTTTGAGCGTGGCTTCCGCTTTGTTCCATGTATCTACGTCTCCCATGAAGTTCTCGGGCCGCGTGCCGAGCCGGAACGAATATGGCATACCGAAAATGGAATAGAACCGCTCCACGATTGTGAATATCTCGCCGTATTCCTCTCCGATCTGCTCTTCGGTCACGAAGATGTGCGCATCGTCCTGACGGAATTCACGGACGCGCAAGAGGCCGTTTAAAGTGCCCGAGCGCTCGTACCGGTGCAGGGTATCGGTGTCGCTCAAGCGGAGCGGCAATTCGCGGTAGCTTCTCGACTTCGAGCCGAAGACCACCATCGCGTTCGGACAATTCATCGCTTTCACGCCGTAGACTTCGTTTTCTCCCATCTCGGCGACGAACATCTCCGGCCAATAGTGTTCGAAGTGTCCCGAAGTAACGTAGAGCTCTTTCTTGCTAAGAAGCGGCGAGACGATTTCGTGATAGCCGCGCGCGCGATGCTCTTCGCGCCAGAAATTGATAAGCTCGTTGTAGATGACAACGCCTTTCGGGAGCCAATAGGGCATGCCGGGCGCTGTTTCATGGAACATGAATAGCTCGAGTTCGGGCCCCAGCTTCTTATGGTCTCGCGCTCGTGCCTCTTCACGCTGTTTTTTGTACGCGTCCAGCTTAGCTTTCGTGTCAAAGGCAAGTCCGTAAATCCGCGTGAGTTGCGGGTTTTTCTCGTCGCCGCGCCAGTACGCGCCGGCAAGGCGGTCGAGCGTGAACGAGTCCAGCGCGATTTCTTTTGCTGGATTTTCAGCATGTCCGCCGCGGCAGAGATCGGTAAAATCGCCTGCGGTGTAGAGAGTGATTTTCTCTCCGCGCCCTGCGATTTCCTCGACGAGCTCGAGCTTGAAAGGGTTTTTCGCGAATCGTTTCTTTGCCTCGGCCTCGGTTATCTCCTCATGCGAAAAACTTTTCCACGAGGGAAGAATCGCTCGCATATCGTTTTCAATCGCTTTTAAATCATCTTCGCCCGGAGCATTCCGCGTCGAGTCCGCGCCTGTCTGCGTATGTTCCGCGTTTGGAGAAAAGTCAAAATCGTAGTAGAAGCCGTCGTCAATCGCGGGTCCGATGGTCGTCTTTGCCTTCGGATAGCGCTTCAGCACTGCCGCGGCTAAGAGGTGGGCGAGCGTGTGGCGTTTGTGCTCGAGCGCTTCATCCATGCGAGGATTCTAGCACTTTATCCCAGAGCTTTCACTTTTTCGACGACGATGGATGGATCGCCGTTCCGTTTCGAAAGTTTTCCTTTTATGAGGACGCAGCGGCCGGCGGTCAAGGCGTTCTTGCTCGCCTTGAAGACTTCCGGAAACGCGACCATCTCGATTGACGCTTCCTTGTCAGCGATCGTGATGAAACCCATCCGGTCGCCGCGCTTCGTGAGGATCGTCTTTACGGTTTCGACGACGCCACCGACCGTGAGCGGATAGCCGTTCCGCTCTTCCGTGCGAGCGTTCCGTATCGAATGCTCGTACTGGCGTAGGGCATCCTTGAACTGGTCCGTTGGGTGCCCCGAAACGTAGATGCCCAAGAGCTCTTTTTCCCATGCGAGCATCTCGGCGTGAGACGCTTCGGGCGCGGGGTCGAGCACGATGTCTTTCGGTGCTGCCACTGCGGCAGCACCGAAGAGGGAGTTTTGGTTTGCCGGCGCGGCTTCCGCGCCGGCATCTTTCGCATACGAAAGCAGCTTCTCGATGTTCGCAAGCAAGACTCCGCGCTTGCCGAACGAATCAAAAACCCCGCTTTTAATGAGCGATTCGAGCGCACGGCGGTTTGCGAGCGCGGGAGGCACCCGCGAGAGGAAATCAGCCATCGAAGCGAACCGTCCCCCGCGCGCGCGTTCCGTGATGATGTCCTCTGCCGCCCCTTCTCCGAAATTCTTTATCGAGGAGAGTCCAAAACGAATGATGCCATTCGCAATGACGGTGAATGATGCGAACGATTCATTCGCATCAGGCGGCAA
>CAZVGP010000001.1:4627-8580 GCA_964626715.1 uncultured Candidatus Saccharibacteria bacterium | reverse complement strand
TGCCATTCGCAATGACGGTGAATGATGCGAACGATTCATTCGCATCAGGCGGCAAAACGCGGATGCCGATCCGTTCGCACTCGGCCACATGTTCCGCGATGCGTTCGGTATCGCCAGAGTCAGCTGATAAGAGTGCTGCCATGTAATCTTCTGGATGATTCGCTTTCATGTACGCGGTCTGGTAGGCGACTTTCCCATACGACGCCGCATGCCCTTTGTTGAAGCCGTATGCCGCGAACGGTTCGATCAGTTTCCATATCGCTTCCGCTTTCGATTTCTGTATCTCGCCGTGTTTCTGGCAGCCGGCGATGAATTTTTCCTTCTGCGACTCCATCTCAACGGGAATCTTCTTGCCCATGGCCTTGCGCAGGTTATCCGCTTCAAGCCACGTGTATCCCGCAAGCGTGACGGCAATGAGCAAGACGTCGTCCTGATAGGTGATGATGCCGTGGGAGCGATCAAGAATGTCTTTCATCCGCGGGTCGAGATACGTCGCTAACGCAGGATTATTTTTCCGCGCGATGTAGGCGGGGATGGATTCCATAGGACCGGGGCGATAGAGTGCCACCATCGCGTTTATGTCGTGGATGGAGGTGGGCTTCAGTTCTTTGAGGTAGTGCGTCATGCCGGAGCCGCCGAGCTGGAATACCCCTTCCGTTTCTCCCCGCGAGAGCATCCCGAAAACTTTCGCATCATCAAGGGGGATATTTTCAATGTCGATGATTTCGCCTTTGCGTTCTTTCACGCGCGTCACGGCGTCGGCAAGGACCGAGAGATTCTTGAGTCCGAGGAAATCGAACTTTAGAAGCCCCACGCCGCCGTACTCGTCGGTTATGGAGTACATGTCGTACTGCGTGATGATTTTTCCGCCGGTTGGGTCGAGCTGGATGGGGGAAAAATCTATAACAGGCGAGGGTGCGATGACGACACCTGCGGCATGGACCGAGATGTGGCGCGCATTCCCTTCGATTTGCTTCGCGGCATTCAGGATTATTTCCGCATCTTCATCCGATTCGTAAAGCGTACGCAGGTCTTCTTCTATTTTGAGGGCATGGTCTATCGTCATGGGAAAACCCTGCGAGCCGAAGGGGATCGCTTTCGCGATCCTATCGCCCACGGCGTATGGGTAGCCCATCGCGCGCGCGATGTCCCTGACAGCCGCCCTCGCCATCATGGTGCCGAAGGTTCCTATCTGCGCGACTTTGTCTTCGCCGTATTTTTTGCGCGCGTATTCGACAAGGTCATCTCTTCGGTCGTCCGCGATGTCCATGTCGATGTCAGGGGCTTTCGGCCGCTCGGGATTTAAGAACCGCTCGAAGGGCAGTTTGTATTCAAGGGGATTGATATTCGTGACGCCGGTTAAGTAAGAAACCAGCGAGCCCGCGGCGGAGCCTCGCGTCGTCGTCAAAATGCCGTTTTCGCGGGCATAGTTGAGGAGATCGGCAACAACGAGAAAATACGGCTCAAAACCTTTCCCGTGTATGACAGAGAGTTCGTAGGCAAGGCGCTCCTCGACCTCTGTATCCCTTTTGAGGTTTCTGCGAGTGATTCCTGCGCGCGTGAGTTTCTCCAGCTCTTCCGCATATGTCGTGCCCGCCGGAATCGGAAACTTGGGGAACACCCACGAGCCGAGGTTGAGGTTTACTGTGGCGCGCTCCACGAGGGCTTCGGTGTTCGCGAGCGCTTCCGGAAAATCGCGATAGCGCTCTTCTGCCGCTTCGATAGAGATGAACGTGCGGTCGTTCCCGTCCGGAGTTGCCTCCGGATTCGCGACCTTCCGGACGACATCGCGGACGTTCTGGTCTTCGGGTTTCAAGTAGTACGTACCGTCCGCGGCCGCGAGCGGCAGTCCGAATGCTTTCGCGATGCCGGCCGTGCGTATCTGCCGCTCGCGGCCGCCGTTCCAGCCGAGCCGCGCATAGATATTTTCTTTCCCGAGCGATTTTTTCAGGAGCTCTATGAGCTCGTCAGTGCCATTTCCAATGAGGACCGTATCGGGGAGAAGTGCGATGAGGCCTTTCCCGTACGCTTCTATGTGTTGTGCCGTCACTTTCGGAGCGCTCGGGCTTCCGAGGTTTGCCTGCGAGACGAGTTTCAGAAGGTTGTGATAGCCTTCATCGTTTTCTGCGATGAAGACGATGTGTCCTTCGAGCCTTCCGATTGCGACATCCGCGTCAGCCCCGAGTATCGGTTTGATCTTTTCTTTGTGGCATGCTTTGTAAAATTCGATCGCGCCGTAGAGATTGTTCTTGTCCGTGAGCGCGAGAGCCGGCATGCCGTAGTACGTCGCGGCTTTGACCAAGGGCTCTATCTGCGGAATCCCATCGAGGAGCGAGAAGTGGCTATGCGCAGAGAGGTGCGAGAAGCGGGACATGGAAGAAGTCTACAGTCTACAGCCTCCGGTTTCCAGTTTCTGACCTTTCACATTCTTACGTCAGGGAACCTCGCGTTAGTGCTGTAGACTGTTATCTGTGAACTGTTTTCTATGAGGCTGATAGTCGGAATCGATGAAGTGGGAAGGGGACCATTGGCTGGTCCCGTGTCAATCGGGATCGTGGTAGCAAAGACGCTCATCGTGATGCCGGAGTTGATAGACTCAAAGAGAATGACGGAGGCGGCCCGCGAGCGCTGTGCCAGGCTCGCGGGCGATATGCAAAAAGCAGGAGACATCGCGTTCGCTGTTTTTTCAGCTCCTGCGCGTCTTATAGACGCAATCGGAATCGAAGAATGTCTCCGTCGCATCATTGCGAAAGGCCTTCGTGAGCTCGCGCCCGATCCTTCGAAGGCGGAGGTGATTTTGGATGGTCGTTTACATGCTCCCAAGGAATATCATCAACAAACCATCATTCATGGCGACGACCTCGTTCCCGCGATATCGCTCGCGGCTGTTGTCGCAAAAGTCGCGCGCGATGGCCATATGACAAAAATGGGAAAGATATACCCCGGCTACGGATTCGAGCGGCACAAGGGGTATGGAACAGCGGAACACATGGATGCCATCAAAAAACTCGGCCCTTCGCCCATCCACCGCATGACATATCTTTCAGGGATTCTCAGTGCTAGTATTCCCGCATGAGTGATGATGCAGGAAGTACCGGTGTTCCAGATCTTCCGGTAGATCAGGAGCTTGCCGAGCGGGTCGTTCAACTCTACCAACATGTGGACGAGGTTCTGAACGATTTGCGGGTTCCTGACGATGAGCGCAAGGAAGTCGAGCAGAATCTCATGGAAGCGATAGCGGCGGACCTACTGGTTAGGCTCGGCGAGAATCTCTCGGAAAGTGATAAAAGCGAGCTCGCGAAGCTTGGCGAAGAGAGCGGAGGCAAAGAGCCCGACCTCAATGCTGTCGCGGGCTTTTTCCGAGGCAAATTCAGCCAAGAAGAGCTGGTACGGGCGCTCGCGGAAGCAACTGAAAGCGTACTCCAAGAATTTTCCGACGCGATGCGGTAAAACGCGGAACTGCGCGGAACATACGCGGACTAAATGCGGAATGTACGCGGGTTAGCTTAGATGCACGAAAACAACCGAATGTGGGATCTGTGCCGAGTGTTTAAAGCAGAGGAGTGCGGTTTTTTGCCCTTCCCTTAACTACTCGGTCATAGTTACCTATAGCTACTCCCATGTATACCTCTGTGATGGGATTACGCTTCTTGCCACCCATAGCTATTTGTATGGCCTCGATAACTAGCCAAAGACCCAAAGCAAGTGGGATACCCAAACCGACCGCAAGGTCTGAGAATATGGGATGTTCATGAGCAGTTGATCGAGCTATATCTAAAATTTCCCTTGAAGATTCAAGTGGAATTTTTGGTTGTGATTCGTGCAAAGAATCTACAGACATCCGCATATAATAGCATAACTTTACTAAAGTCTGTTTGCCTGCTACATTGCTAAAATTATGGTAGTCAGAATGCGGAGCACCCGCGCCCACACGGCGAACCGCCGTTCGCATC
>CAZVGP010000001.1:0-4527 GCA_964626715.1 uncultured Candidatus Saccharibacteria bacterium | reverse complement strand
ATGGTAGTCAGAATGCGGAGCACCCGCGCCCACACGGCGAACCGCCGTTCGCATCACGCGCTCACCGGCACCCGTCTCACCGCTTCGAAAGAAGGCATCGTGCACCCGCGCCACCGCGTGCTCCTCGACGGCTCTTCATACCGCGGCCGGTCCGTCATGGACAAAGTGTCAAAACGCGTTGCCCGCGCAGCGAAAGCGGCGAAGAAGCGTGGTGAAGAAACCGCCTCTTCTGAAAAAGCTACTGAACAAAAAGCATAACGCATAACGCATAACGCTTCTATCCTGCGCTCTACGTTTCGTGTTGTACGATTCACGTCATGGCTTCCCGCCACCTCTCGCGCTCCCTCGTCCTTCAGACCCTTTTCGAATGCGACGCGAAAGAGACTCTCTCGCAAGACGCTGCTTTGCAGATGCTCAAGCGGAACATCGATGATTTTCCGCACGGCGAGGCCGATGTGCCGTTTGCCGAGTCGCTGCTTCGGAATGTCATCGGGAAGATGGAAGAATCCGATGCCATCATGGTCAAAGCCGCTCCCGAGTGGCCGCTTGACAAGATCGCGCCGGTCGATAGGAATGTCCTTCGCATCGGCCTCTATGAGCTTCTCTTTGGCAATAAAGACGAAGTGCCGCCGAAAGTCGCTCTGAACGAAGCAATCGAACTTGCGAAATCGTTTGGCGGCGAGTCGAGCGGCAAGTTCGTGAACGGCGTTTTGGGTACCGTGTATCGCGATATCATGGGAGCGGAGGCCGGCGAGAAAAAGAAAAAGGAAACATGAAGCAGAATCACGACACGGCACTCAAGGCATTCGAGAAGCGCGCGGGCGTTGCGTTCAAGAACCGCGCTCTTCTCGAAACCGCATTCACGCACCGCTCGTATCTTAACGAAACGCACCTGCCTGAGCGAGGCCGCTCGCAGACAGGCGTACCATCACGCGAGCCCCATGGGATAGCGAGCGGGCTACGCTCTATCCCTCGGGGCGAGCACAACGAACGGTTGGAATTTCTGGGCGACGCGGTTCTCGAGCTCGCGATCACGGATTACCTCTTTCATGCCTATCCGGCGCATACGGAGGGAGACCTCACGAGCTATCGCGCTTCACTGGTGAATGCGAACATCCTCGGCGACATCGCGGAATCGCTCGGCATGAATGAGTGCCTTTTGCTTTCCAAAGGAGAGTCCCGCGACACGGGGCGTGCGAGAGCGACCATACTCGCGAACACGTTCGAGGCGGTCGTGGGAGCTCTCTATCTCGACCACGGGTACGCCGCGGCGAGCGATTTCATCGAGCGGCACGTGGCCCCGCGCATACAGGAGGTGCTTGCGAAAGGAGCATGGCGCGACGCCAAGAGTATCTTTCAGGAATTTGCACAGGCGAAGTATGGCCTCACCCCTTCCTATATGACCGTGAGCGCGGAAGGCCCCGACCACGACAAGCATTTCGTGGTGTCGGTTTCCGTCGGCGACACTATCATCGCCGAAGGAGAAGGAAAGTCGAAACAGGAAGCGGAGCAAGAAGCCGCGCGGAAAGCTTTAGAAACGGGACGCGAGTCTTCGGTCTGATCGCGCTCGGCATTTTATCCGCGCATATTGTACAAGATGGCCACCCTGCGCATCTCACAGCGGTATACCCCGTGAGATGGCGGCTTCGGCCCGTGAGATAGCAAAGCTGCATCTCAGGGGCCTTCGCCTATCTCACAGCGGTATACCCCGTGAGATGGCGGCTTCGGCCCGTGAGATAGCAAAGCTGCATCTCACGGGCCTTCGCCTATCTCACGGGGTATACTTTGCCCATGGACAACCGCGTACAGTTTGATGAAGAAGCACAAGCGCAGGTACCTATCCCGCGGCCGAAGAATTTCACGATGACCGACATGCTCATGCACTCGGGCATCGCGTCGCGCTCCGGCGACGCCGCGATCATGCTCGCTATCGTCGCGTTCTGCCTCATCGCGGGAGCCATCTATTTCCTTGCTTCCGCCGTCCCGCAACAGCCGACACTCGGGCACGATATCCTCCGCTCCGGCGAGACCGTTCCAGGCTATGTACGATAATTTCAAGGCGGCTCGGCGGGGGTTCACCCCGTTAGAGGTAACGAACCTTTGGTTCGTGCCGGCTCGCCGGAGGCGAACCGGACCTCTAACGGGGTTTACTCTCATCGAGCTTTTGGTTGTCATTTCCATCATCGGATTTATGGCGTCGGTCGTTCTCGCGTCCCTCGTTGATGCGCAGCAGAACGCGCGAGACAAAGAGCGCGTGAATGCCATGCGGCAGGTTCAGACCGCGCTCCAGCTCTATGAGAACGACCATGGATTTTTCCCGCGAGAGGCAAACAGCGCAAACGGCAACATCACCACGAACGCGACCTTTCTCGCCCTCATGAAGCCGTACCTGCAAGGAACGGTCGTTGATCCCGCGGGGGCTTCGAACGCGACGTTCTACTATTACTACGACGGCTCCGCGCAGTGCGGAACGGAAAAAGACGCCATTATCTTTGCGCGGCAGATGGACAAGGTATCCAATTCAAACTACACAGAATTCCTGAACACCACCTGCGCCGGCGTTTTGGACGGCGAAGGCCGTGGCGGCGGAACGCAATCGTACAATATCCGCCTCGGCAGATCCGGAGGTTGACAGTAGCGTTTTCTTATCCTAACCTTTTGGCATATGCCCAAAACTTATGAGCAGGGGGGGGGGTGTTCGAGCAGAATCAAGAGAACTCTCGGCGATTGAGAAAATAAATTCTGAAAAACAAGACAGAGCACTCAACTTGTTTATCGGCGGCAACGTTCTTTTGATGGGAGGCCTGATAATTACCTCTATTGGAATTGTGCTCTTGCCCGTTGAACCCATTACAGGTTCAACGTTACTCGCGGCTGGTAAAAGTTTATTGGCAACAAAAGCCAGCATTGGAATAGCCGCTGGAACGGCAATGGAATTGGGCGGGTTTGTTCCGGCGATGATCGGTCTGCGTCGCATGCGTTCAAAGAAACGCTCTTAACTCGGTTGCTATACTGTTCCCATGTACCTCTCGCGCTTGGACATCGCGGGCTTCAAGTCTTTTGCAAAAAAGACTTCTTTTGATTTCACCTCGCCCGTGGTCGCGATCGTGGGCCCCAACGGCTCCGGAAAATCGAATGTCGCCGAGGCGGTGCGGTTCGTTTTGGGCGAGCAGTCCATGAAATCAATGCGCGGGAAACGTGGGGAGGATCTCATCTGGAATGGTTCGACAAGCTCACCACGCGCGAACCGCGGCTCTGTCGTTATCGTCTTTGACAATTCGTCGCACTTCCTCGATATTGATTTCGATGAGGTTCTCGTCGAGCGCGTGGTAAACCGAGACGGGACGAATGAATATCGCCTGAACGACAGCCAAGTCAGACTCAAGGATATTCTTGAGCTTCTTGCAGGCGCGAATATCGGCGAAACTGGTCACCACATAATCTCCCAAGGCGAAGCCGACAAAATCCTTTCGGCGAACCCGCGAGAACGCCGCGAGATGCTCGAGGATGCGCTTGGCCTTAAGGTCTACCAGTACAAACTCGAGGAATCGAGACGCAAGCTCGAGAAGACAGCCGAAAACATGCGGCAGGTCGAGGCGCTTCGCCGAGAGATCGCGCCGCATCTGAAGTTTCTGAAAAAACAGGTCGAGAAAGTTGAAAAGCTCCGTGAACTTCGTGATGCCGCGGTCATTCGTTTTCGCGTCTACTTCAAACGGGAAGAACGCTATATCTCGACATCGGCAAAGCGCATCGAAGCGGATACGAAACAAAAAAAAGACGAACTCGCCGCCATAACTGCAAAAGTCGTGGCTGCGAAGAAAGGCCTTGCTGACTCTGCGGAAGGCAAGCGTGGAGTGCGGATACTCGAGCTCTCGAAATCGCTCGACGAGGCGCGCGCGGGAGGCGCCGATGCCTCCCGCAAAGCCGCGCGCCTCGAGGGCCGCATCGAAGCGATGGAAAAAACTGCCGCGGGAGCGAGCGTGCCGGCAAGCTCTGTTTCGCGCTTCGTTGATGAAGGCGAAGGTGCTCTCTCGCGCCTTTCCGGCGGCTCTCTCTCGGATGTACTGGCATTTTTCCGAGACTTTTTCCGGAGATTCAAGGAGCTGGTCGCGGAGGCAGAAAGCCCTTCGAAGGATCTTTCGGAGCTTCGCGCCGAGCGCGAAGCGGCACTCTCGTCGGAAAAAAGCTTCACGGGGAAGGAAACCGAGCTTTCCGGCTTGCTTGAGAAGATTCGCGCGGAGCTTGAAGCGGCGCGCGCCGATGAGCGCGAGAAAGAACGTTCACTTTTCGAGCTTACGGGGCAGGAGCGCGACATCCGCTACGCGCTCGGGGCTTTAGAGGCTGATAAGGAGAAGCTCACACTCGAGAAAGAGGAATTCGACAGGGAACTCGCGGAAGCGGCGACTTTGATAGGCCGCGACATCCTCGCGTACGCCTCTTCTACCGTCGACTCTATGGAAATTCCTCGAGATGAGCAGGCGAAAGAAAAGCGCGAACTCGAAAAAACGAAAATCCGGCTTGAGGAAA